>CBHROW010000029.1:0-23779 GCA_966080355.1 uncultured Chryseosolibacter sp. | reverse complement strand
TCTTTATCGGTGGCGTTGAATTCGTAATTCTTTTCCACAACTTCGCCAAACCTTAAATCAATTGGGTCGGTAAAAATTGGTCCATCGATCACGAAGGTGTGAAACTCGCCATTTTCTCCGCACGGATCCACGCTAGTCGGCAAGTGGTCTACAATCTCACGATCAAGCAATTTCCCTACGTCCTTCCTGCTGAAGAATTTTTGATCTGTCGCGCAAAGTAAAGTTTTGAATCCGAGCTCTAGAAATTCATCAACGAGCATCCTTGTATTTTCCTTCCATAGTGGAAAAATTCCACCACTAAGGCCAGCACCAGTTAATAATTTTTCCCGGTAGGCCTTGAGGTCCTCTAAAAAAATATCACCGAATGCAACGTTCTGAATGTTTTGGTTCAGGCAGGATCGGTAGTATTCGGCCATTAATTGTCGATAGGCGTCATTGCTTTCAGACGATGGCAGATAGAGTTTTTCGAGCGGCAGGCCGATGGATCTGGCTTGCGCATCGATCAAAGTTTCGTGAATACCGTGCATTCCAACCCGGTGGCTATGCGCATCCAACATCGTGTGAAGCGACACAACCTCAACATCAGGGCGTTTTCGTAACCGATATAAAGCAAGAGCGGAGTCTTTGCCTCCGCTCCAGCTCAATGTTATTCTTTGCTTCATGATTTTTTAAAACCGTACGGACAATGACGGCAGCCGTTTTTGCAACAATATCCCCGTTTCAGGTGCCAGGCCGCTGTGAACACCATCAAGCCATTTTCCATATAGAAATAGACTGGCTCCTTGTCTTTCTCTTCGTTTTTTGGTGCTTCAGGTTTCATCATTCAAAGCTAACAAGTTCACCATTGATCGTTGGCTGTTCACAGAATTTGTGCATCAGAAGGTGTATCTCGCTCCTATTGTGAAATTTCGTCCGCGGGTGGTATATCCATAGACCGCAACAAAATTTTCATCAAACAAGTTGTTCACCGATCCGAATATATTGAGTTTGTCTTTCGCAAATTTATAGGATGCGAATAGATCCATCAGGTCATAGTGTTTGAGTGTTAGCTCAGTAAAATTGAAAAAGTCGAATGTTGCGCGATCGCCCGTAAAGTTGTATTTGACGGAAACAACGACATGAGCGTTTGGATAAAAATTCAAAGCAGCTCCATATTTCGTCTTTGGGATTTTATAAAACGAAGTCGGGCGGTCTGTATCGAGCTTCGTGAAATTTGCCGACAAAGAAATTTTTTGGTGGATACGTACATCGGTGGAGAGCTCGATGCCTTTCACGTTGCGAGTAGCTACGATATTCCGATACTGACCCCCTATATAATTTCCATCCACATCAAAAAGTGAAACGAAATCGATTGGAGATTTTTCATCGCGCGTAAACCAGGTGGCATTGAAGGTAACTCGATCGTGGTAGATCGAAAAGCCAGTTTCAATATTCTGCGCTTCTTCAGGATTCAAATTTTTGTTGCCGTACGTTGAGTAGAGCTGATACAATGATGGCGTGATATAGCTGGTCGATAAACTGAACAGCACCTTATACTTCCAATCTCCTTTTTGATTGAAAACGAACGAAGGATTGATGTTGTATACGAATTTATTACCGTAGACACTATGCGTATTCAACCGCACACCCGCATGGAGGGAAAATCCGATCGGCAAATTCACCAGAAGGGAACTATACGGGTCGACCATGCTGAAGTGAGCCGAATCCGGATCGATCGCATCGGGTTGATCGATCGACATACTTTGAATGTTCAAGCCTGACAACATTTGCACACTTTCCGAAAAATGATGACGGTTGATCACTTCGCCCTGAAAATTCTGCCCGGAATATTCCGATGGAAACGCGCTGTAGAATTCACGGTGATTATTGTTGATGAAAATTTTTCCTTCCAGATCGCCATGCGCATATTTTAGTTTCGGTGTAATGCCGATCCGAAATTGCCTGAACTTTTGCGTGTTGTTGGCATCGGTGAATTCGTAATCATCATAGTCCGCTTCGAATTGTTCGTAGGCAGACACCAGGCCGAGCGAAAACTTGTCAGTGAACTCATATCCGGTCTTCAACAGAAAATTCTGTCGATGGAATCCGTCTTTGTCGAACGCTTTGGTTGCATCGTTATCCTGGGCGGATGAAAAGCCAACAGAAGACATATTATTTCCCGACACCAGGTAGGAGAACTTCTGCGCCCTGCCACTGACCTGAACATTTTCAGAATACGTGCCGAACGATCCTGCCGTGACTTCAGCATTGCCCGAAAATTTCGACAATGGTTCTTTGAGCTTGATGCTGATCACTCCGGCCGCAGCGCCTGTACCATAGAGCGTGCTCAATCCACCCTTCAACACTTCGATCGAGTCGATCTGCGAAAGAGGAATAAACCTGAGATCATATTCCGCGTTGATCGCAGACGGATCGTTGAAGGGAACCCCGTCAATAAGTATCAGCGTGTTTTTGTTCCGACCTCCTCGAACATAGTAACCCTGGTTAGTTCCAGGCGTGCCGAAATTACCATCGACCTGCACACCGGGAACTTCATTGAGCAGATCGCCCAGTGTTTTGCCTGCATTTCGTTCGAGATCTTCTTTCGAAAGTTTGAAGATCGTTTTTCCTGATTTTTCTACCGGAACGTCAAATTTCGTTCCGGACACGACAACTTCGTTCAGTGTCATCGTTTTCAACGAGTCTTGTGCCCAAGCACAACATGAGATGAGGCCAAAGATGACCGTCAGTTTTTTTCTCATAGCATTTTTTGTTTTTTGGTTAAACACTATGAGCTCTGGAAGAAAAAATAGAATGAACAGATTGCTCTGTTTACTCATTGCCTTTCACCCGAAAGCTCTGATTTTGTGAATTGCGAGGCAGGTCTCCTGGCTTCCACTTTTTGCTGGCGCCTTCCCATGGCGCGATGAGCGTCACAGTGGCGATGTTGGCCAGCAAATCAAAATGTGGTTACAGTTGCGGGGACAGCCCCCGTATCACACGGGGTTCCCTTTTAATCTTCTGATGATCGATTCAGCAGAAGAACCGCGAATTCGATGGCAAACATAATAAAAAGGTGCGAGTTTCTAGCTTCGAGCTACTACAGTCCGGGGAAAAGCTCACCAGAACTTTCAACATCATCACTTCTGTTAAATCTTTTGTCGCTCCTGGGCCGCTTGGCCACTGATATGCTTCATACGGCCTTAACCCTGGCCGCACATTCCACTTCCAGACCAAGGCCAGGCTTAGGTCCTCCTGAAGCATACCGGAAGATAGAAATGCAAAATGCAGATGAGGGGCTCTTTTCACAAATGCTCCAAAAGGTCGCAGCGTAAACCAAATCGAAGATTTTTTCGATTCTAAAATCTCCCGACACTACCGGCTTCGAGCCCCGAGCCGGGACGTGTCACCATTTTAGTCACGGACTCGATCGCGATGATTCAACCCAGAAACTACGATGTCTGTCAACTCAGGCATTAGCCCCATTGGCTAGCTATTCTTTTTGTAGTTTAGCGTTACACTTGACCATGAACTCCTTCAGAATAAAGATCTTGACCATTGCAATTTCAAGTTGCGTTCTTTTCAGTTGCTCTCACGACAAAAAAAACGAAGCAAAAGGCACTGAATCATTTGCAGATTCCACGCACATCGAGTATGCCGAGGGATTCAAAGTTTCGAGACTTGGAAACAGCAAACTTGTTGAGGTAACAACGCCTTTTCAAGGTGCAACATCCGGATATACTTACCTGCTTGTCCCGAAAGGCGAAGAGATTCCCGAGCATGACGCGAACTACAAAATTGTCAGAACTCCGGTCGATCGTATTGTCTGCACATCGACCACACACATTCCGCTCCTGGACTATCTGAATGAAACCGACAAGCTCATCGGATTTCCGACAACGGACTACATCAGTTCCGAGAAAATGAGAGCGCGCATCGATGCGGGAAAAGTCGAGGAGCTTGGTATCGACAAAGGCATCAACCTTGAAAAATTAGCTGTTCTCAAACCAGACATGCTGACGGGCTACACCATGACCGGAGATTACGGTCAGTATAAAAAAATGGAAGAGCTTGGAGTTCCTGTTGTGTTGAATGCTGAGTATCTCGAAAAACATCCGCTGGGTCGTGCGGAATGGATCAAGTTCATGGCACTCTTCTTCAACAAAGAAAAAGAAGCTGACTCGGTGTTCAATGTCATAGAAAAAAATTACACGAAGATACTCGATAAGAGCAGGACGCAACCAACACAACCAACGGTGCTCAGCGGAATTGTTTATGGCGACTCCTGGTTCCTTCCGGGGGGACAAAATTATGCGGCAAAACTTTTGCGCGATGCGGGGATGAATTATCTCTGGAGCTCAGATTCCACCAACGGCTACTTGCAACTGAGCTTTGAATCGACATACGATAAAGCACATGATGCAGACCTTTGGATCGGAGTGGGCAATTTCAAAACGCTTGACGAGCTGAAGAACAGCGATGAACGTTATGCGCATTTCAAGCCGTTTCAGACAAAAAAAGTCTACTCTTACGATGCGCGAAAAGGAACGAAAGGAGGAAGCGAATTTTTGGAGCTAGGGTATTTGAGGCCAGATCTGATCCTGGCAGACCTGGTGAAAATCGCTCATCCCGAGCTTATGCCCGAACACAAGCTTTTTTTTCATATGAAGCTTGAATGAGTATCATGTCAATTTTAATGCAAAGAAAGTTTTTTCTCATCCAGCGCGAATATCCGGCTTTGATACGCAGCTGGAAGTATAAGCTTTTTCAGAAGCCAATCGAACCGGATGGATCGCGCCAGCTTATAGACAATTAACAACGGCATCAGGAAAGACGATCTTCGGAATTTCAGAAGTTCGCGAGCTCGTTGGGGCAACATCATGATTTGAGCTTCAAGCAGAATTCGATATCGCAGTGTACCGATGTGTTTTCTGTACTGCCGGAACAAGTCATCGGTGTATTCGCTATGACGAAGGTTGCTGACTAGGTGGTCGTACCTCATCCCTTCAAAATGTTCGAGAGTTTCGGGCAAGCCGACTACGCCCATCCGATCTCCAACTCTCCTGAAGACTGAAAACACTTCACGCTTTTCATCATTGGTGAGTTTGCGTTCGAGTAGTTCGAATGATCGGATCGAATAATCAACCAACATGAACAACACATCCTGGTAAGCCCAATCAGGAATTTTTTGGTTGCGTTTTGCTTCAACATTCGCATGAATGTTCGTCATCGCATCGATAGCCGAAAATGCTGCCTGCTTTTTGGAAAAAACAATTGCTTTTGCGTACGAAACTGTCGAGAAGAGTCGTCCTAGCGGGTCAACGGGTAGACGCCCGGTGAAGTACAGCCAGTCAACCGCCTTGTTGAGTGCAAACTCCGCGGCAGCACCAGCGAAAATAAAAAGTATACAGTCACTCTTTCCCCAGATCTGCCGAACGATCGAGTTTTTGTCGACAAAATATTCATTGGCTGCTTTTTCCTCCATCACTTGTTCGTCAAAACCGTATGTTAAACGTATGCAAGATATGGCTTTTTAAAATATTTCAAAAGTACTTTGAATTTAAAAGTTGCATTAGCTTTGTATGACTTCTGGACACTACATTCGTTTAACCCGCACCCGGTTCTCTCAAACTTTCACCAAGCGCTTGTCAAAAAACTTTGTCTGTTATTTAAGTGCATTGCTTTGACTTTCAGGAGGCTCTAACGAGCCTTTTTATCTTGCAGAACCTGTAAACAGAAACTGGGAACTCCTGACGGAGCTTTGTGGAAGCCGATGGTAGCTTGTGCGCACCATCGCGTTTGATCGAGTGGGATACCAGAAGACGCTGACTGCATCATACAGTTGATGATTTTTTCCTGTCGCAGCGACCCCAGTGGTCTGGCACCAATGCCGCAGGCTAACTCTCCACAGAAAGCCTGCTTCGCCAGGAGCATTCTGTTTTCTATAAGGTTGGGCAGCGCGTTAGCTGGCTCGTTGGAGCCTCTTGAAAAGTAGAAGTTTGAGGACAACCGGGTAAAGAAAGTTTGTAAAACGTGCTCTCGCAACGAGCAACTGGTTGCAAAGCTAGTCTCTAAAGAACGGAGACTTCTTCCGTCACGATGGGCAAGCCGGCTTGTTGCATCGCGCCAAACCCTCCATAGACGTTGATGAGGTTGGCGAAACCTTCGTTTTTCATGATGGAGATCGCAGTCATCGAGCGGTATCCACCTCCGCAGTGAACGATATACGATTTGTTTTTATCGAGCCCAGTGAGGTTGCCTGGAAAATCAGCGAGCGGCAGAAATGTAGCGTCTTTCAAATGGCTTACGCTCCATTCACCTGGCTTTCTAACATCGAGAACTTCAACGCCCTCCATCTGCCCTTTCATTTCAGAGGCGGAGATACTTTTCACCACATCGAGTTTTTCATCCCACGAAGCAATGCCTCCGTTGAGATACCCGATCACGTTTTCATATCCGACTCGCGCGAGGCGAAGAATTGACTCCTGCTCCTTACCTGGCTCTGTAACTAATACCAGATCTTTAGCGATGTCTATCAACGTTCCAACCCAAACAGCAAACTGGCCGTTAAGGCCGATGTTGATCGCACCACGAATAAACCCTTTTTCAAAATCATCTGCTTTGCGCGTATCCAGAATTACTGCGCCCTTCTTCACGGCCTGACGAATTTCTTCGGATGAAAGTGGCCTGCTGTTACCTTCAATAATTTTCTCCAGTGGGTCGTAACCTTGCTTGTTGATGCGGGCGTCTTCAAAGAAATATTGAGGGGGCGGCAGAATACCATCTGTGACTTTCGCGATAAATTCATCGCGGGTCATATCCTTCAATGCATAGTTAAATTTGCGTTGCTCACCGATGGTTGAAAACGTTTCCTTGCCAATGTTCTTTCCGCAGGCAGAGCCTGGCCCGTGTGCCGGGTAAACAATTACACCATCAGGCAACGTCTTGATTTTTGAATTGAGTGAATCATACATCATGCTGGCCAGTTCTTCACTGGTCATGACGCCATCGAGAAGATCAGGTCTGCCTACATCGCCAACGAACAGCGTATCACCGGAAAATAATGCATGCTCCTTGCCCTGCTCATCAATCAACAAATAGCATGATGACTCTGGTGTATGCCCTGGCGTGTGAAGCACTTTGATCTTCACTTTACCCAACGAAAAAACTTCGCCATCCTTGGCATTGTACACTTTGTATTGTGTGTTGGCATTGGGTCCGTACACGATCGGAGCGTTTACTTTTCTCGCCAGATCGATATGTCCCGATACGAAATCAGCATGGAAATGCGTTTCGAAAACGTATTTGATCGTGGCATTTCTTTTTTCCGCCAGCAACACATACGGGTCTGTCTCGCGAAGGGGATCGATGATTGCAGCCTCGCCTTCCGATTCAATATAATAGGCAGCTTCTGCCAGACAGTTCGTGTAAAGTTGCTCGATGTACATGCGTTTGTAGGTTAAATGCTCAACCGACTCAGCAGCCGGATAGTTCCAACAGCCGATCGACTGATCCGTTTAGCTTGAAAAAACGTACAAAGTTTGCAAAAAAACTCAGTATTTCATGCAGGCCCTTTAACTTTGGGAATCAGATGGAGAAAGTGAGACGCGTTTTTTTGATTTTTTGCGCCCTGCTGATTTCTTTTCACCTCCTGAGTGACCCCCGACAAGCCTATTATAGTGGACCTTTACCCGCTTCATTCAGCTTGTTCGAGGAGAACGGCAAGGTTGGATTGAAAAACGAACAGGGTAAAGTTGTTATTCCTGCCCAGTACGAAGCAATCGGTTGGAGCAATGGTTCATTTTCGTTGTTGGCGAATGTTACAGGCTATCTCGCGAAAGGAAAATGGGGACTCATCAATATTGAGAACAATAAGATCACAAAAACCGAATTCGAAGACCTCACTCCCGCACAGGGAAACCTGATCATCGCACGGAAAAAAATGCCGGGAACTGTAAAAGTGCTCGCAGGTTGTATTAACACTTCCGGAAAGCAGATCATTCCTTTTCAATACGATGGTCTTAAAGTCAATTCATTTCGCGCCATCGCGTTCATTCGTGCTGCCAACCAATTCAAATACGGACTGATCGATCTGCAAAACAACGTTCTCATTCCGCTCAACTACCGTAACATTTATTCGTTGGGAAGCCTTCGCTATGGGGTCGAAGATTTCGCTGGAAAGATTGCCATCTACAGCGAAGATGGACGAGCAATCACCGGTTTTGACATCGATAGCATTTCAACTTTCAAGAAAGATCTCGCAATCATTTATCACGATCAGCACGAAGGCCTGATGGACCGGGAAGGAACCGTGAAGATGCAGCCTGCGTTGCAATCAATTCGGATCATGGACGATGGAACGGTTCACGTCAAGCCAGCCGATCAATGGATATTTCTCGATGGCGAAAATCACCCTTTGTCTTCGGTAAATGCCGACTCTATTACCTGGATCACAGAAAGTTTGCTGAAAGTAAAGGCGAATGGCAAGTACCACCTGCTGGATGAGCGCTTCAAGCCGCAAGCCAATTCATGGTTCGAATACATTGGGGGCTTGAGCGATGGAAAATTCGTTGCGAAAAGTCGTGGTAAATATGGATTGATCAATTCTACCGGAGACTGGTTGATTAAACCCTTGTACCATAGTCTTCGCGTTGACAACGGTGTGGCTATTGTTCAGCCAGTGTCCGATCATCAATACGCATTGATCGATCTCCAAGGTAAATCACTTTCATATCGGAGCTACAGATCGATCGGCCCGTTTAATGGAAAGTTCTTCCCGGTCACGAATCGTGGATTTAGTGGAGGTATCGATAAGGCAGGCAATGAGATCATTCCCTGTACACACGATTCAGTCGGTCAGGTCTTCAACGATCGCGTGGTTGTAAAATTCAAAGGCAAGTATGGTGTGATCAATCTAAGCGAAGATTGGATCATCACACCGCAATCGGAGAAAATTCAGCTGTTAACAGAGGATAGATATTTCACACATCGGGGCGAAACTACTTTCCTTCGCGATAATTCCGGGCAGGTCATTTATTTTTCAGACAACGTTTTGGAATTCAAAAGAGATCACATCCTCGAACATGTTTCAGATGGCGGAACGTGGAAGATTGCATTGAACGGACAAGTCATCGAACGTACTGAAAAACCAGAAGCCGTGCAGGCGATCTATCCGGAAAGCGAAGGACTTCGTGCCATTAAAAAAGATAATCGCTTTGGCTTTGTCGATAACCGCGGCAGATTGCGCATTGCAAATCGTTATGAAGAGGTAAAAGACTTTCACAACGGCCTTGCGGCTGTAAGAATTTTAGGAAAGTGGGGTTTCATCAACAAAGCAGACCAGATTGCCATTCAGCCGGTGTATGAGGAGGTGAATTCATTCACGGAGAACTATTCGATCGTAAAACAAAAAAGTCTTCTCGGTTTGATCGACAAGAGCGGAAAACTCATATTACCCGTGCGTTACCAATCGATCGAAATTCTTCCGGGCCACCGATTCAAAGTCAAGCAAAATGATCTATGGGGATTGTCGGACATCAACGGCTCATTGATCATTCAACCCAAACTCGACTTTCTCGAAGACCTCAACAACGGGTACGTGATTATCGGGCGAGAAGGAAAATTCGGAGTGCTCACACTCCAGGGCCTGAGCACAATTCCTCAGATCTACGATGGAATTTTCTACGACCAAGTGCGGAAGAATTTTGTCGGACATCTGGTCGCTTCGTGGAAGACTGTGAATCCTTGATGGGTTAAGGTGTTAAGGTGTTAAAGTGTTAAAGTGTTAGCGTTGTCTTATCCACATTGCAACCTCATGACGACTGTTGTAAACTTATTCAGGACGGGACAACCTTAACACCTTAACACTCTAACACATTAACACATTATTCCTTTTTCGTAGTTCCGGTTTGTCCTGAGCCGGAGATCGCCTGGCGCATACCGGTGTCGGCCTGAACATTTTGCATTTTATAATAATCCATCACACCGAGATTTCCTTTTACGAAGGCATCGGAGATTGCTTTCGGTATCTCCGCTTCAGCTTCAATCACTTTAGCACGTGCCTCCTGGGCTTTGGCTTTCATCTCCTGCTCTAGTGCCACGGCCATTGCACGTCTTTCTTCCGCTTTTGCTTCGGCTACCTTCAAATCAGCGCTCGCCTGGTCGATCTGAAGTTTCGCTCCGATGTTCGCGCCAACATCAACATCAGCAATATCGATCGAAAGAATTTCGAACGCGGTTCCGGAGTCGAGACCTTTTGCCAAAACAACTTTGGAGATCTTTTCAGGAGTTTCCAATACTTCCTTGTGAGATTTAGCTGAACCAATCGAAGTAACGATACCTTCACCCACACGAGCGAGGATCGTGTCCTCACCGGCTCCACCAACGAGCTGTTGAATGTTGGCACGAACCGTAACACGAGCTACTGCTATGAGTTGTATACCATCAGATGCGACAGCAGCAACTTTCGGAGTGGTGATGACTTTCGGATTAACCGAAATTTGAACCGCTTGGAAAACATCGCGACCTGCCAGGTCGATCGCAGTAGCTTGTTTAAAGTCGAGCTTGATACTCGCTTTATCGGCTGAGATCAGCGCGCGAATAACGTTCGGCACATTTCCCCCAGCGAGATAGTGCGTTTCCAATTCGTTGGAAGTTAGATGCAATCCAGCCTTTGTTGCGGTAATGAGCGACTCTACAATAACGCGCGGTGGCACCTTCCGGATGCGCATGAACACCAATTCGAAGAGCCCTACTTTCACACCTGAGAACAACGCGGTGATCCACAAGTTGACAGGAACAAAATAGAGAAAAATAAAAAAGAGGATAATCCCTCCGAAGATGAGTATGAGCAAGGGCACTCCTTCCATTGGCATAAAGTATGGGTTTAAATTATGGGTTCAACGATAATTTGATTGGACTGGATCTCACGAATGCGAACGCGCGTGCCGTTTTCCACATAGTCACCGGTAGTTCGCACTTCATATTGACCTTTGGCGAACTCAGCTTTACCGATCGGACGAAGCGTGCTGATGGTCTTCCCCTCCTCTCCAACTTCCATGATCGAGAGCATGCCTTCGTTAACTCTGGAATTGTTCGAAGTCTTCAGTGAAAATCGCGACCACGCGTTCGATCTGAAACTATAAAATAAAGCAACCACCGTGATGAGCGTGGAGGTGATCAAGATGTAAAATCCTGTTTCGTTGCCGAAGTGGCGATACCCGATAACGATTCCAGCGATAGAAAAGATCAACCCAAGAAAACCAACCACAGTTGTTCCGGGTATAAAAACGATCTCAACAATCTTCAATGTCAATCCGATCGCGAGAAGAGCAATAATGACGATCCACATGATCATAGCCAGCGGGGGTTTTCTCAAATATACAATTCTTTCACTGCTGTTGAGGGCAACCTCGGGGAAAGAAAATCTAATAGGCCTGCGCGAACAATACGCGTCTTTTCGAAGGCTTACCTGAATACACGCATTTACCATCTTCTGCTTTCGCATCCAATGGAATGCAGCGAATCGTAGCTTTAGTCTCCTCTTTGATCTTCGCTTCCGTCTCTGGTGTTCCATCCCAATGCGCTGAAACAAAGCCGCCTTTTTCACTAAGCACTTTCTTCATTTCATCGTAAGTTTCAACCCGCGTGATGTGTTCATTGCGGAACGTGAGCGCTTTCTGATAAATATTACTTTGAATATCATCGAGCAATTTTGGAATTGCAGTCGCGACATCGGCAAGCTTCATCACTTGTTTCTCTTTGGTGTCTCTGCGTGCAACTTCAACCGTTCCATTCTCAAGATCGCGCGGACCTATAGCAAGGCGAACAGGAACGCCTTTCAATTCCCATTCGGCAAATTTAAAACCTGGTTTTTGTGTGTCGCGGTTATCGAACTTCACAGCATAACCTTGTTTGCGAAGTGACGTGGAAATTTCGTCAACCTTTGCAGTGATGCGATTAAGTTCTTCCTCGCTTCTGAAGATCGGCACGACAACAACATGGATAGGCGCAAGTTTAGGAGGGAGAATGAGACCATCGTCATCTGAGTGTGCCATGATGAGCGCTCCCATCAATCTCGTGCTCACGCCCCACGAGGTTCCCCAAACATCTTCAAGTTTTCCCTCTTTGCTAGTGAATTGCACGTTGAATGCTTTTGCGAAATTTTGCCCGAGGAAGTGAGAAGTTCCCGCTTGCAGGGCTTTGCCATCCTGCATCATCGCTTCAATACAATACGTGTCAACAGCGCCAGGAAATCTTTCACTATCGGTCTTGCGGCCTTTTACTACGGGAACAGCCATAAAATTTTCTACGAAGTCGGCATAAACATCAAGCATCAGCTCGGCTTCCTTTACAGCTTCGTCTTTTGTTGCGTGAGCCGTGTGACCTTCCTGCCACAAGAACTCTGCTGTTCTCAGGAACAATCGCGTTCTCATCTCCCATCGCACCACGTTGCACCACTGGTTGACCAGAATAGGAAGATCGCGATACGATTGAATCCACTTTTTATAGGTGTTCCAGATGATCGCTTCACTCGTTGGGCGCACCACCAATTCTTCCTCGAGCTTCGCATCAGGATCGACCATGAGCTTTCCTTTTTTCGAAGGATCTGTCTTTAATCGATAATGTGTTACGATCGCACATTCTTTGGCGAAACCTTCCGCATTTTGCTCTTCGGCTTCGAACAAACTCTTCGGAACGAACAAAGGGAAATACGCATTGGTGTGACCCGTATCTTTAAACATTTTATCCAACGCTTGCTGCATCTTTTCCCAGATGCTGAAGCCGTAAGGTTTGATCACCATGCACCCGCGCACGTCAGAATGTTCGGCCAAATCCGCCTTCTTCACTAACTCGTTGTACCACAGTGAGTAATCTTCATTCCTGGAAGGTATCTCCTTGCCCATACTGGTATAATTATTGCGTACTAAAATGTAATCGAACGACAAATATAATCGGGATTTCAGGGTTTTCAATTTCCGTGGAATGCCAGAAAAAGCTGACCGCCTGTGAAAGCACCAAATGCTGATTATATTTTGTAGTTTTAGAGAATACTTTTGGACCGGATTACGTTTATCTTAACAACAAGCCAAGCAGTTATGAAAATCAAGGTCATTCTTCTCAGTGTAATGTCGTTGGTGATGGTGGAGCGTGTTGCTGCGCAGATCGAACAAGACGACATGTATTTCAATTCGAAAGACCGTGCGAAACAACGCGAGGCCGAGAAAACCAACGCACTGGCTATTGCTTCGAGCCGCAGTTCAGATCGCAACCGCGATGAAGAGTCGAATCCAACCGATAGTTATTCAGCGCGAAACGTAAATCCTGAATTTGTTTCACGTCAGAATTCAAAAACAGCACAGTCTGACCAATCGGATTATTACGTAGCCAACTATCAAAGCGCATCCAGGTATTACAACAACTGGAACAACAATTATAACCAATGGTATAACAGCCCATGGTATAGCAATAATTATTGGGGTCCATCTATCAACTCCTGGAACTCACCTTACTACGGGTCAGCTTATGATTCATGGGGAAATCCATGGGCCAATCCCTATTATCGATCTGGGTTCTCAACCGCATTCAGCTATTATGGCAACAGTTGGAATTATGGCTTGGGCATGAACAGCTGCTACACCTGCGGCATGTACGGTGGAATGTATGGCAGCGGCATGTATGGTGGTTATGGCTACTACGATCCATTTTACGGAAACTATAATCCTTACTACGGTTACAATTCATTTTATTACAATAACTATTGGGGATCGCCATACACGCGATACTACAACAGCTATGCTGGCGGGTATTATCCGGTCCGCACGGTTTACGTCAGCCATGACAATGGTTACCGAGCAACGTATGGTAAGCGTAATTCGAGAAGCAGTCAGCTCAACCGCGATTTTGCGGGCGGTCGCTCCAATGGAAATCTGATTGAAGACATCAACCGAAATCGCTCTACCAGCGGTGGAAGAACCCGCGACCAGCAGCACTATGATAACGCGTGGAGAAACTCCAGTTCATATGGCACTCAACGCTCAGTGAATTGGAGCAACAACAGTAACAGCAACTCACGCACTTCTAGCTGGGGCAATAACAGCAACAGCAACACCCGTTCATCGTGGGAGAGTCAACAACGCACAACCACGCACTCATCACCAACCCGTAGTTTCGATGCCGGACGATCGAGCTTCCCTTCATCAGGTGGAGGCGGAGGACATAGCTCGGGCGGATCAGGCTCGCGATCACATCATTAATCGCTAAACACCTTAAAGGTTTACTAAGATGAAAAAAATCATCTTGATGGTTACCCTCATGTCTTTTGGATGGACCGGTTTCAGCCAGGACTTTATTGACAACGCATTGCTGTTTTCCCGAACGCGGCCGGGTGGAAGTGCGCGCATTCAAGCGCTCGGTGGCACACAAACTTCGCTTGGAGGTGACTACAGTTCCGCGTTTTCAAATCCTGCGGGTCTGGGTATGTTCAATCATTCAGAATTTACCATATCGCCCGGCTATACCTCGACAACTACCTCGTCTGATTACCGGAATCAGAACACCCTCGACTCCAAAACTAATTTAACACTTCCGGGATTGAGCCTCGTTTACCATCACAAGACTCAACGTGACAATGGTTTTATCGGAGGGTCGTTTGCTGTTTCGATGACCCGGCTCAACGACTTCAACAGGAATTTCACCTACCGCGGAGAAAACAGCGACAATTCGATCATCGACTATTTTATCAACGATGCAGATGGGCTTGATCCGCAGAGTATGCTGTGGAATGGCAATACACCAGGCGATAATTTTTTTACACTCACCGGACTCGCATACAATAATTATCTCATAGAGGATTACGTAAAGCAAAACGGAGATTACGGTTATCGTTCGGTATTGTCGCCTCTGCCTGCCGAGCCGGGATTTCCCGCTGAGGTCAGAACTGTAGATCAACAAGAGGTAAGCAAGGCGAAAGGCGGACAAACCCAATGGTCGTTCTCTTACGGAGCAAATTTCAGCGATCGCTTTTTCATCGGAGCAGGCGTTGGCATATCATCACTCAAATACAAAGTGAAGCAATATTTCACGGAATCAAATTTCCGCTTCAGCGAAGATCCTGATTACGTCCCCATCGATAATTTTCAAACCGAGGAAGAATATACAATCACGGGGTCGGGTGTGAACCTAACCATTGGCGCGATCGGAAGGCCTGTTGATTTTCTTCAGATAGGAGTCTCGTACGCAACTCCAACTTATTACAACATCATCGACAATTATAGCGCGCGCATCGACAGCCACTGGAACACTTACAATGTACCGAATAGCACAAGCTACCCGGATCAGCCAGATGTGTATGAAACCTTCGATCAACCGTTGACATCCGAGTATAATTTATCCACACCCGGCCGTCTGAGCGGAGGTATCACATTCATATCGAAGATCGGTTTACTTTCCTTTGATGTTGATCGCGTGAATTACTCACGGGCTAAATACGACTCTAACATTGACGATAATTTCGATGCGGAGAATAACGGCATCAAGGCGCAATACGAACGTGTGTACAATTTCAGGACCGGTGGTGAATACAGAATCAACAAGTGGCGGGTTCGCGCGGGGTTCAATTATATGGCTGATCCGTATCGTGATAGCGAGGTTGATCAAAGCATAAGCACCTACAGCGCAGGATTTGGCTACCGCGACAAAAACTTCTTCATCGATCTTGCCGTGATGTACAGCAAGACCATGCGAAGCCGCTCGCCTTATTATGTAAATGGTCCTGATCCGATTGCGTATCAGAAATATACATCGACACCAACGATGATCACGCTAGGATTTATTTTATAAGGTGCAACGCTGCGAGCGCTTCTTTTAACTCCGAACTGTGTACGGTGATCCTGGCCTTTCTATAAACGGGTAATCTCTTTTCGATTATTGCGCTAAGCTTTGCATGTAGCTCATCTTCATCATCGTGCTGCAGCAACGGTCGTGTCGAGCGATTGGAAGTTTGCTCTACGAGGACACTGAGGGGTACATTAAGAAAGATGCTGACACCACTCCTGTTTATCACATCGATGCCATTGAAGAAACAAGGTGCACCCCCACCAGTTGCCATGACAAACGCTTTCGCGGAAGACGCCCACTCACCGAGCAGCTGAGACTCGACCATTCGAAAATGATCTTCTCCTTTTTCGCGAAAGATCTCAGTGACGGAACGCTGCTCACGCTCTTCGATGATGTGATCGAGGTCGACAAATTCAGCGTTGAGTTCCTGCGCAAGTTTTTTTCCCAACGTTGTTTTTCCCGACCCGGGCATTCCGATGAGATAGATCTTCATGACTGAATTTATTTTGTCAGCCCAAGCACTTCGTCAGCCGTAGGGGTATCGTTGTGATGCCACATACCTTTCACGGTTCCATCGACCCAAAGCGTAATGCCCGGATTGGATCGAACGATAGTCTTGAGCACTGTAGCATCCGCAAAGTAGTATGGAAATGCCAGCTGATGCTCATGTCGAAAGTTCTCAAACTGTTCTCCACTTGATGAGGTCAGTGCCATGACTTCGATTTTTCCATCGAGATCATTTGCCAGCTTTCGAATCGCCTCCAGGTTTTCGGTGGATGCTTTGGCTACATCATAGATCACGATGATCAATTTCGCACCGGTAAAAGTTTGCTGCGTCACGTCTTCGCCATCAACCGAGGTAACGGCATAATCCGTGATCTTTGCCTTTGTTTTGTCTGCGTTAAGCTGTTCGACACTTTTGTATTTATATTGAGTAGTGTCCATCAGATACTTTTGCGAGCGTACTTCCTCACCATTGTCCTTTCTCACAAATACATATTCGAAGATCGGCTGCTCTTCGGGCTTCATTTGCTCGGGAATGTTGTTACCGATGCGATATGCCCGGAAATCAATGAACGGAAGATGGCGGATCGCATAAATGCCCAAAAAGAAACTCAGTACTGTTACTCCACCAACGATCGCGTGTCCTTCACGGGTTCTCAACGCAGGCGTGTAAGTTTTGCGATACCAGAATAAGTGCAAAACGAATACCATCAGGAACACATCTTTCGCGAACGATTCCCATGGCGTGAGCTTGATCGCATCACCGAAACATCCGCAGTCAGTCACTTTGTTGAAGTAGGCTGAATAAAAAGTAAGAAACGTAAAAAACACCATCAGCGCCAGCACCACTTTGGTAGTAAGGTCCATTTTGTAAAAAAGCAACACGGCAACCCCCAGCACGATCTCGAGCACGATCAAGATCAAACCGATCTCCAGGGCATAGGGAATAAAATAATGGAAGAACGATCCAAAATCTTCCGAAAAAACTTCAAAGTATTCTTCGAGCTTGATGCGGGTACCGATCGGGTCGTTAAGTTTGATCAGGCCGGAAAAAATAAATAAACCACCAACCAGAAATCGCGAAATGATATCGACAATCTTCTTGAACATGTTATCCTTTCAGTTTTATTAATGCAAACACGGAATAATTGATCATATCCTGATAATTGGCTTTGACGCCCTCGCTCACGAGTGTTCTCCCCGCATTGTCTTCGATCTGCTTGACGCGAAGCAATTTCATCAGGATAATATCGGTTATGGAGGTCACACGCATTTCACGCCAGGCTTCGCCATAGTCATGATTTTTGTTCATCAACAAGTCAAAGGTTTCACTGGCTGCCGAGTCATAATAAGGCTCGAGCTCCTCGAACTTCATTTCCATCTTGTCCGATTTTTCGAGCGACATCTGGATCAAGGCGATGATGCAATAGTTGATGATGCCGACAAACTCATCTTTGATGGGGTCAACCACTTTTTGAATGCCCTTCTCCTGGATGCTGCGAATACGTTGCGCTTTGATAAAGATCTGATCAGTGATCGATGGCAAGCGCAGAATTCGCCAAGCCGTTCCGTAGTCGCGCGTCTTCTTTTCGAACAAGGTTTTGCAGGAGGCGATTACCTCTTTATATTCGGCAGCAGTTTTCTCAACCATAAAATTTTGGCGGTGCAAAATACAGGTTTTTCAATAAAGAAAACACTGAACTTCAGAGGGCGCCTCATGATTCTCGATGAGCCTAAGATCATGGGCGTCCTGAATGTGACGCCCGACAGTTTTTACGATGGCGGACGATTTGTTAATGAAAAGCAAATTCTCGATCAGACTGAAAAAATGCTGGAAGAAGGCGCACACTTTATCGATGTGGGCGGGTACTCCACACGCCCGGGTGCTCAGGAGATCTCTCCCTCGGAAGAGCACGAACGCGTCACCAATGCCATTGGGTTGATCTCGAAATATTTTCCGAGCGCCATCGTTTCGGTAGATACTTTTCGAACCGGTGTGGCGCGTGCAGCGCTGGATAACGGTGCATTGATGGTCAACGATATTTCCGGAGGTGAACTCGACAGTGCGATGTTCGACTTTATCGCCCATGCGCGCGTTCCTTACGTTCTTATGCATATGCGTGGAAATCCGCAGACCATGACGAAGCAAACGTCTTACGAAAACCTCGTCAAGGAACTGATCGGCTATCTTCATAAGAAAATATTTCGATTGCGTTCGATGGGGGTCAAAGACATCGTGATCGATCCGGGTTTCGGATTTGCCAAGACACGGGAACAGAATTTTGAGTTGCTCAACCGCCTTGGAGACTTTTCGATTCTCGGGCTGCCGATCCTTGCGGGCCTTTCGCGTAAGTCAATGGTCTGGAAAACACTTGAGGTATCACCCGAAGAGGCATTGAACGGAACAACGGTCCTTAACACGGTGGCATTACAAAAAGGTGTTTCGATTTTACGCGTCCACGATGTAAAAGCTTGCGCAGAAGCAATCAGGTTGGTACGTGCGCTCAGGGCCAACGACATTTATACAAACCTTGAGGGCTGAATTTTAATGGACAATGGGATTGATTACATTTGTTGAGATGGTAATTTTTGCTTTTAGAATTGGATTCCTGGAAGTAAGTTGGGTCGACCTCATTGACATCGCTCTTGTAAGTGTACTGTTGTACCAGGTGTACAAGCTCATTCGCGGCAGTATTGCTGTCAACATCTTCCTTGGCATTCTTGCGTTATACCTTATCTATTTGATCGTTCGTGCAGCGGAAATGGAATTGCTGGCAACAATTCTTGGACAGTTCATGGGTGTTGGAGTTCTTGCCATGATCATACTCTTTCAACCTGAGATCAGAAAATTTCTGCTGGTGATCGGGCGTGGAACTGAGTTCCGGGAAAATATTTTCAAGAACATTGCAAACTGGCGAAGCAGCTATCATGACGAGTTTGATGTTCATCAGGTAATAGAGGCAGCAAAAAATCTCAAAGCAACAAAGACAGGAGCGTTGATCGTTTTCTCCAGGGATGTTGAACTGAAATTTTACATTGAAACAGGCGATCCGTTGAACGCTGAAGTGTCAAAACGTTTGCTGATCGCGATTTTCAATAAGAACAGTCCGTTACACGATGGAGCAGTAATCATTTACAAAGGGCGAATCAAAGCCGCTCGTTGTATTCTGCCCGTGAGTGAAAACGATCACTTGCCGGCACATTTTGGGTTGAGGCATCGCGCTGCAGTTGGCATGTCGGAAAATACAGACACTTTGGTACTCGCTATCTCTGAAGAAACCGGGCGGTTGATATTAGCGAGAAATGGCAAATATTTGCGCGGCATGAAACTCAAGCAGGTCGAGCAGAAGATCATGGAATATCTTCACAAAACCGAACCGGAAAATTGGGAAGAATTTCAATCGGAAACTGAGGAGATCACTCCTTAATACTCAAAGCGTTTCACATCCCGGCTCGTCACTAAAAATTTAGCGAATCTAGAAAGGTCGCTGGTTCTCCCCGACACTTCATATTGATAGTCTGTGTCGTTGTCCTTCCTGAATTCTTTTTTTCTTGAAAACTTCAGGTGCAACAAGGTCATCTGCGCTTCAATCACATCGATCTTATTATTGGACTGGTCAACGGTGATATGAAAACTAATGCTACGCCTGATGCGGTCGAAGAAAACCTTTTGCAAATAGTTGAACAACGTGAGCACAATTAGAGCCAGTATCAGTGCCGTGGCAGCAAGAACATATTGCCCCATTCCTACTGCCATCCCGAGCGCGGAAGCAACCCATATGGTGCTGGCAGTGGTAAGTCCTGAAATTGAAAATCCTTCACGCATGATAGCACCGGCACCCAGAAAGCCAATGCCGGTCACCACATTTGCTGCAATCCTGTTTGCACCTGATTCATCTCCGAGAACGGACGAGACGATCGTGAAGACAGTAGAGCCAAGCGAAATCAAAACAATGGTCCGGAGTCCGGCAGCCTTGTTTCGGTATTCTCGTTCGCCACCAATGATAATGCCGATGACGATAGATATGATTAGCTTTGTTATGATTTCTGAATCTCCCATAGAAATTGAAGCCTAACCAACTGTTATGAACAAAGTCATACCAATCTTCACTTTTTGCCTGTGGGCGTCTCAGAGTTTTTGTCAAACGCTCGAAACGGTGATCCAACGCGGGCATGAGCTCGCTGTTGTTTGTGTTGCCGTAAGTCCCGACAGCAATTTTGTTGCCACCGGAAGTAAGGACAAGTCGATCAAATTGTGGGAATTAAGCACCGGTCGCGAAGTGCGGAGTTTCCTGGGGCATGAGATGACTGTTACCAGTATCGAATTTTCTTCGGATGGAAAAAAACTTCTGTCCGGAAGCTACGACAAGTCGGTGCGTATGTGGGAGGTTGAAACCGGGAAGGAGATCTTCAGGATTGCTGGCGAAGATCTTCTCACCGATGTGGGCCTCGACCCTAAAATGAGATTTTTTGTTACCGCTGGATACAATCGGACCGGGTACCAGGATTCTGCCACTATCTATGACGTTCGAACAAAACAAAAGATCAAGCGACTTCCCGTCAATGCCGATGAAGGACGCGGATACGGAGTCTCACTTTCCATCAGTGCGGATGGAAAACACATTGCATTCGGTGAGGACAACCGCGTGGTGAATATTTTTTCAACAGACACGTGGGCACCCGAGCGAACTTATGAATACAAGGAAGGTTGGTGCGGAGGTTGTGCTACTTTAACTGCTTTCGGAAGTGACAATCGGTTTGCTTACCTGGCATCGCATAAAGGAGTGATCGGTAAAATGGAAATTGCCACGGGCACCCTGGTAAAAACCTATGAAGAAAAAACCGAAGATCTCACGAGCCTGGCCGTAAGCGCGGACGGCAAATATGTAGCCCGGGCTACCGAAAAAAATGTAACGGTATTCGATGAAGCGTCACAAAAAATAATTGCAAATGCATCGGCCGAAGACAAAGGCGAATTCCATGAGATTGCTTTCTCGCCTGACGGAAAAAAACTGCTGATCAGCTCTGACAACAACACGGCCCTTATCTGGAATTTTCTGAAAAACAAAAAAGAACTGACACTCACCGGATTCCTCAACAGCAGAGACAAAGGTGGGCTGAACTACGATCCGAATTTTTATTGGCAATCTGCTATCGCGAAATACGTGCGTTTTAAAAATTCACTTTTGATTTCGACCGATGGGAAAACCCTTCTGAAGGGAAAATTCGGAACGAAAGTGAAACAGTGGGATATCGCCAGTGGAAAAACACTGATGGAATTTGCTGGTCACAAAAAGGCGGTCCTTGCGTATGATCTGTCACGTGACGGAAAAAAGCTGTTGACTGGCGGTGGCGATGGAACGATCATTCTCTGGGACGTTGACACTGGCGATTCACTGAAGGTCATTCGTTCCTATCGCGAGCCGATCTTCGATATCCACTTCAACGCGGATGAAACACTGGCCGTAACATCGAGCTGGGATGCAACAATGAAAATTCACGATCTGAATTCGGGAAAGCTGCTCACCTATTTTGAATTTGAATCGAACGCAGCATATAAAATCCTTGTTCATCCGAACGATCTCTACCTGATCTCCGCACGACTCGACAACTCCATTCAACTTTGGGAAATTGACACGCGAACGGCCGTGCGAAATTTTGTGGGGCACACTGATGTAATCGGAGCGCTGGCGTTGAGCCCGGATCAAAAGACGTTGATGAGTGCCAGCTGGGACGGAACTATCAGGCTTTGGGACATTGCTTCGGGATTGATGTCTAAGAAGTTGAAAGCGAACACGCCAGTTTACGCGGCAATATTCAGTAGCGATGGAAGGTTCGTTTACTCGGGGCATGGCGATCGCACAATCCGTGTGTGGGATATCGCGACATCAAAAGTTGCGAGAACATTCACCGGTCACAATGCTGAAATAACTTCACTGCTCTTCAGTCCTGATGGAAAAATGCTGATCAGCCACAGTGTAGATGGCGTGACAAAGTTTTGGGATCTCGCGACCGGGCAGGAATTCTTCGAACACATTCATCTGGGCGAGACGGACTGGATGGCAAAGAATCCGGATGGCTACTTCAACGGCACGGATGCGGCAAGAAAATACATTCACTTCGTCAACGGCATGAAGACCTATTCGGTCGATCAATTCTTCAATGATTTTTATCGACCTGACTTGTTACCAAAGATCTTTCAGAATCGTGGAGGAAGCGAGCAAAAAGGTATTCAGGGGAAACTATCTGCCTCGCCTCCTCCAACGGTAAGGATAGCGGCTTTGCCATCGGGAGAAAATAAAGCGGAGATCATCGTGAGAATTACCGACAATGGTGCTGGTGCCGGCAACCTGAAAATTTTCCACAACGGTAAAAATGTTTCCCTTGACGTGTCAAATTTGTCAATGCCCGAAGGTAAGGGAGAGAGTACAACCTATAGGCAAACACTCGAACTGATTGGCGGTGTAAATACGTTTACGGCAGGCGCTATAAATAAAGATCGGGTTGAGTCAGACCAGGCTTCGGCTGAGATCTTTTCTGAACATGCATCGAAAAGCAGCGTGTGCCATATTCTTTCTGTCGGTATCAACCAATACAAGAATTCCCGCATGAGTCTGAACTATGCGAAACCGGATGCCACCTCGTTCGCGAAAGTAATGGATGAAAAAGCAGGTAATCTGTTCAAATCGATCGAGCTCCACACCATGTATGATGACCAGGCTACCCGCGAGGGCATTCTCGCCAAGCTGGACGAACTTGCTAAAAAGATCAATCCTGAAGACGTGTTCATCTTTTACTACGCAGGTCACGGCAGCATGGTCGACAACCAATTCTACTTCATTCCAACGGAAACCCTACGGTTGTATGATGCCAGCTCATTGCATAAAGAGGCAATCGAAGCACCGATCATCCAAGACAAATTGAAAAACATCAAAGCGTTGAAACAATTGATCATTATGGATGCGTGTCAGTCGGGTGGGTCGGTCGAGCTGCTTGCTAACCGCGGAGCAAGTGAAGAGAAAGCGATCGCACAATTATCGCGTAGCGCAGGAATTCACGTGATGGCCTCTGCCGGGAGTGAGCAATTTGCTGCAGAGTTTGCCGAACTCGGGCATGGACTTTTTACCTACGTGCTGATCCGTGCACTATCCGGGGAGGCCGATGGCGCTCCGAAAGATGGAAAGGTTACCATCTATGAGCTCAAGTCATTCATTGACGATCAGGTTCCTGAGATGACGCGAAAACTCAAAGGTAAACCACAATATCCGTACACTTTCTCACGTGGTCAGGACTTTCCGGTAGTTATCGAGTGACAAAAAATTTGTCTGATCGGGAACAATTCAACAAGATGTGTCGTAAATTATAGTTGATAAACTGATGACCTGAAATGACCGAAGCTAATCCTGTAAAATTCTATCTCGCAAAATTTTTTTTCCTGGCGTTTTCGATTGCCCAGTGG
>CBHROW010000028.1:0-23817 GCA_966080355.1 uncultured Chryseosolibacter sp. | reverse complement strand
CGTATCGAGTTGTATGATCGAATCGCGTGCATGAACTGTTTTCTCAATTTGAGTCCACAAGTGGTCATCGATCTCATAGAGGTCGCAATTCAATTTCCGCTTCACGGTCGATTCTGGCTGCGAAAATTTGGCCTGTGTGATATTTCGAAATGCCTTGTCGCTATTGAGGCGTCGGAGAAAATAAGCGACCGTTGGAAGGGATGTGTTCGACCCCTGACCCAACTCGGTTGTTCTGAATCTGATGCGCGGATCGTCAGCACCCACCCATGAACCGATAACAAGATTTGGAGTTACGGCCATGAACCAGCCATCCGCGTTGGACTGTGTTGTTCCGGTCTTTGCTGCAACTTCATTGTAGACGCCATATTTCCAGCGCAATCTTGACGCAGTTCCCTCGTTCACTACGGTCCGCAACATCTGGTTGACGATCTGCGCAGTTTCCTTCGAAATCACCCGTACACCCGAGCCAGCAGGTTTGAAGTCAGTCAAAATATTTCCATCCCGATCGCGAACGGAAGAAATAAAGTAAGGCAAGTTCACGATTCCTTCGTTGGCAAACGCGGTGTAAGCTCCCGTCATTTCGAACAGCGAAATATTTGGAGAACCCAGGGCGATGGAAGGAACGTCTGGGATCTTGCTTTCGATACCGAGCCTTTTCGCTACATCGATCGTCTTTTCAATGCCAGCGCGGTTGATCAGTTTCACAGACACCGTGTTCACAGAATACGCCAGCGCACCCCTCATCGAATATTGAACGGGATAATCATATTGTGCATTCCGTGGTTTCCATTCCCGGCCTTCCTCATCTACATACGTTTCCTGACCTGCAGAAATAAACTCGCAGGGTGATATGCCTTCTTCAATAGCCGTTGCGTAAACAATCGGTTTGAAGATAGACCCAACCTGTCGCTTGGTAGACATCTTCACATGGTCATATTGAAAAAACTGATGATTGATTCCACCGACCCAGATCTTCACTGCACCGTTTTTCGGATCGACTGCCATGAACCCAGCGTTCAGGAATTTCAAATGATATCTGATCGAATCAATTGGACTGATCTTTGCCGTCCGATGTCCTTCCCAGGAAAATAACGGGGTAGCTACCGGCTCCTTCATCATGTCGAATATCCGGCTATCGCTCAACCCCTGCGACTTGTACTGCTTATATCGCGAGGTTCTTTTTACCGCATCCCAAATAACCTGCTCGTTATCACCCCATGGGTCTTCATTGGCCCAATGTTCATCGAATTGCTTTTGAAGGTCGGTCATTTGCTTGCGGACAGCGTCTTCTGCATAAGCCTGCATCTTAGAATCGATGGTGGTATATATTTTCAACCCATCGGTGTAGAGATCATAGGTTGAGCCATCGTCTTTTTTGTGCTCGTCAAACCAGCGTTGCAGTTCGGCTTTCAATGTCTCGCGGAAATAAGGCGCAATGCCGGTTTGCTTCCTGATCGTGCTTAGCTTCAACTTCAGCGGAAGCCTGGCTACAGAATCGCGGACTTCACTTTTGAGCATTCCATATTTTTCAAGTTGCGCGAGAACTACATTTCGTCTCGCTACCGACTTGTCCGGATGAAGTCGTGGATTGTAATAATGGGTCGCCTTGAGCATGCCAACAAGTAAAGCGGCTTGTTGTAAATTCGTTTTGCGCGCTGAACACGAAAAAAAACGTTGCGAGGCTGCTTCGATCCCGAACGTGTTATCTGCAAAAGGAATGGTGTTGAGATAAAGTGTGACCAGCTCGTTCTTGCTATAGACATTCTCCAGTCGCCTGGCGATCCAAAACTCGCGGAGTTTATTGATCAACATCGAGCCAATACGATAATCTTTTCTTGGATACAGATTTTTCGCAAGTTGTTGTGTGATGGTAGATCCTCCGCCAGAAGATTCATTTTGAAGCAGGATCGATTTCACCAACACGCGTCCCAGGCTTTTGAAATCAATTCCCGAGTGATCGAAGAAGCGAACATCTTCCGTTGCGATCAGACACCTGATGATATCTGGCGAAATATCTTTGTGTTTAACAAGCGTGCGGTTCTCAGCAAAATAGCGGCCGATCAACACACTATCGGCAGTATAAACCTCTGATGGAATCGGATTTTCTATTTTTCTGAGTTCAGCGATGGAAGGAACTTGTCTGGATACGTAAAATAGCAGCAGTGAAGATCCCAGCGCCATCGATGCGAAGAGAGCATATACGACCTTGCGGCCGGTTGACATACCAGATATCCTCCGTCTAAGAACAGCTGTTGTACTCGAAAAGAATTGCTGAAATTGTTTTTTTATCCCGTCAACCCGGGCTCTCCACGCTGTGTTCATACTTCACGATAGTCCGTGGGGAATCGAAAAGAATTGCGCCAGAAACGTGTCGGCTCGATGAGCAAACATTTTAAGCGAATCAATATCCGCTCCAAACGTTTTCGATGGTGCGCATACCTATAGGCAAAAGAGCGGTTGTATGTATTACGTCCCTACCGTTGCACGATAGCAAGCAACAGCAGAAACATCGATGTTGCGACTACACTGAGCGCGAATAAGTAAAAGAAGATACCGTATGTGCTGTTGTAGATGATTTTCGAAATGTATTTCATAGCTCGTATGATTTAGCGGATATGATTGTGTCCACCTCGTTTTATCTTTTTGATCTTTCTTTTCGGTGTACAATGGCTATCGAACGAAAACAATTTGCGTTTGGCATGCTGCCTTGGCAACGGCTTTCCGACTTTTTCAGTGACGCTGTGATTGGATCTTGTTGTCGTGGCAAACGCTGCGGCACGAATTGCAAAAACCATCGTTAGGATGATCGTTGCGAAGACGAATTTTGTCTGGTTTGAGCGCATTGCGAGTTTGTTTTGATTTTATTTCTAAGCCGGTTCAAAGATATTTCACCCATCGCAACAGTTGAATCCATAATGCGCAGGTGATCGTGCCGATGTAGTATCCGGGCAGAATACTTAGCGGGCGGACGGTCCAAAAACGGGAAAGTTTAAAATTTAACTCCGATGGTCACTTTGGTACCCGTAGCACCGGTGGAATCCGAAAGGTCATCGATGTTAAATGCAACATTGTGGGCTTCGTTGATGAGACGGAGGCGCTCTTCGGTGAGATTGATACCCATCGATTTATGGTTGGGAAGATTTTTTTGCCTGATCTTGCGTGCTTCTTCGCGACCAATTCCGTTGTCTTCAATTTCAAAGAGCACAACATCATTCTGCTCCTTGATGCGGATTGTCAGGGCGCCCTGGCTCCTCTTGTTATACAACCCGTGCAAGATCGCATTTTCAACGTAGGGCTGAACGAGTAATGGTGGTATTTCAATGGTGTCGACATCAACACCATCTTCAACAATCAGATTGAAGTCGAATTTATTTTCAAAGCGTGTCATCTCGAGCTGAACGTAATTTTTCAACATGTCGATCTCCTCGCTCAACTTCACTTTGTTATTGACGGAATGTGACAGCACGCTCCGGATCAACTTTGAAAATGTCGACAAGTAGTTGATCGCGTTCATACGATCATTTTTCGCGATATAATACTGTATGGAGTTGAGCACATTGAAAACAAAATGCGGGTTCATTACCGAGCGCAATGCCATCAGCTTCAGCTCTCCGATCTTCCTTTGCGCTTCCGTCAGGTCTCGCTCGCGTTGATTTTTTTCAGTGATGTTGTCGGCAAAAACGCTGGCTCCGATCACTTTTTTGTTTTCAATGATCGGGCTTATGGAATATTTGAAATCGATCCCGAAACGAGTCTCTTCAAGAGAAACGATTTCGCCAGCAAGAGCCCTCAGGTAACGTTGGTTCCAGTTTGCATCAAGTTCATTTACGCTGCCTGGCGGAAGTCCGGCAAGTATTCTTTCTCCAACCTTGATCTCCGTGCCGTATCTCGTCTTCATGTGATCGAAAAATGCTTTATTGAAAGTCAAAAGGTTGAGCTCCCGATCCACAGACCAAATGAGAATTTCGGTGTTGTTGATTGTAGCGTTAAGGTTGGCTTCGCTGAGGATAAGCTTCTCCATCGCTTTTCGTTCTTCGGTGATGTCTTCGATCTGCGCCACGAAATAGAGTGGCACGAGCTCTTGTCTTACGACCGATACATTGAGATTGGCCCAGATGATCGATCCATTTTTGTGGATGTAGCGTTTCTCGAGTTGAAATACTCCGCGTTCACCATCTGTTATGCGCTTGATGATGTCAAGGTCAGGTTGAATATCTTCAGCGTGATCAATGTCTTGAAATGAAAGTCGCAGGAGTTCCTCCTCCGAATATCCCGTCATCTGGCAGAACGCGCGATTTACCTTCATCCATTTCCCTTCGATAGACACCAACGCCATACCGATCGCGGAATCTTCGAATGCCCCTCGGAACCTGGCTTCACTTTCAAGCACTTGCCGTTGCACAACGCGTAACTCCGTGACTTCACGTACAATCGCCATGATCCGGTTTTCGCCAGATTTTTTTACGTTTGCTTCCACCAAAATACGAGCACCATTCTTATGAACCATGGGGCGCTCGCTCAGCATGTGTTCACCGCGTTGCAGTCGCTGGAAGGAAATCGGATTCTGTTTCAGATTTTCAGGATCGATCAGCTCGCTGACGTGCATTCCCAGAAGTTCCTCACGCGTATAACCGAATACATGGCAGAGGGCAGTGTTGACATCGGTCAGGTGCCCTGAAAAATCAGTTACGAGTATGGGATCAGAAGCTTGCTCGAACAACCCGCGATACTTTTTTTCTTGCGCACGCACCAGCTCTTCGGCTTCCTTAAATACAGTGACATCGTGACAAATCCCGCTTGCTCCGATGATCTCATCATTTGAATTTCTAACAGGAAATCCATAAGCTCTTACCCACTTCGAATATCCGAGAGGAGTTCGCGTTTGAAGTGTAAGGTCAAATGACTGGCCGTGCTTCAGTACGCTTCCCATGGCATGCAACATGATTTCCCGATTTACGCCCCACAAAACATCCGTGAGCTGACCTGTCTTGAGATCGAAGCTGTGATCGAGTCCGAAAATGTTGTACATCTCGTCTGACCAGAAGATCGCTTTGTCGGCAATGCGATAATCCCAGCTCCCGACTTTTGCAATGCGCTGAGATTGCTTCAAAATAAATTCGCGCTTGCGCAGCTGCTCCAGGTTGAGCTGCAGTTGCTCATTCAATTGAAAAACTTCCGTTTGCGCCTGCCGTGTGATCAATTTATTTTTTTCCGCAAGCTCGGCAAGAAGGTTGTCGTTGATCTCGTCAGCGCGCTCGATAAGCGCTTTCAGAAAATAACAACTCGAACCGATAATCATCATGGCAAGGGCAATCCGTACGTTGCTGAAATCATAAGTCAGTTCGTGAAGGCCGGTTTGATAATAACCATAACCAACCCATGAAAGGATCGGATCGAACAACAACAGGCAGATCATCGGGACAGACAGCCCCACGAGCAACATCTTGATCTTTCTGACATCGAACACCAGGAATGGAAAGCAGCTGAACGCCACCTGAAAAAATCGCACGCCAAGGAACATCGAAGTTTCAAAATATTTTGCTTCCTCCAGCATTTTGACCGAAGCAAAGACCTGATATAATGCGGGTAACCAGCAAAGTGCTATTCGGCTCAGCCGGATCAGGCCATAACGGTTAAGAAGGATGGGGATCAGAAAAAGTAAGGTGCCTAGAAAAAGTGTAAAAAAAATGGAAGCGTTGACAGTAGCAAACAGTGCGCGGCCAATAAGCAAAAAAATTGTAGCACACGAGGAAACGAGAGCGATATAATTTGCAAGAACAATATTTCTCCGATCTGCTTTCGATCGAACGAATTTTACACCACTGTCAGTGACCGCCCTGATGACCGTTATAATATTTACTGACATAAGCGTTTTTGACGTCCGTAAATTATCTCCACTGCGCAAGTCTTCACGAAACTTCGTCTGCTAAAATAGCTTTATTTCTCGTGCGAAGACAGGAGTCGGTCTTTCATTTGTGTGACCACGCTCACGATACGAATTTCTTCAACGGTGTAAAATAGTAGAGAAAAAGAAGCGTAAGGCAGAGCGCGATAACCCAGGCCACAATCACTTTCGTGTGCACAGTCGTTCTGCGAATTTTCACACGTGACCTTTTCATGGTTGAAACACATTTTCGATCTGAGAAAAGAAGGTTTGCGCACGATAAGGTTTTTTGATCCATACCGCGAGGCCTGCCTGCGTGGCGGTATCAAGCGCTGAATTGCTATCGGTACTCAAAAAAATAACGGGAATTGCAGCGGTGCCTGGATTCGATCTGATCTTTTCCAGGAATTCAATGCCATTGCCATCTGCCATGTGAAAATCGGTGATGATAAGATCAACTTTATCGATGGTTTGAAGAATTTCAACTGCTTCTTGTGCATTTGCCGCGCCCAGCGATGCGTAGCCTTCGAATTCAAGCGTTTGCCGGATAAAATTTCTAATCGCTGCAAAATCATCGATCACGAGTATAGTCTTTCTGACGCCCATAAGAATCAAAATTCTGCTTCGAAGATAGAGACCAGGTATGACCTGTAACAGTGCGAGTGATTGAGCGGGAACCCTGGTTGATTAGGTGGGGCAATTCGGAAGGGCGATTACTACAACATACTCGTGGCTGGGATTGGCGAACAGTTGCATTTTCCCTTTTAAACGTGTCACAATTTTCTTCGCGGCATAGAGCGTCAACCATTCCGGGTGTTTCAGAATTTCTGAATATCCATCATTGACTGTTTCGATCCTGGCGGCAAGCTCACCGGGAATCAAAAATCCTTTGGCCCGCAAGAAAATCTCTGTGGTTTCGGGGTTCTGCAGCGCATCGACTGTCAGTAAATTGCAATCGGTCTTGCTATGATTGGCAAAGAATTGAATAAGATGATGAAGCAGGGAAAACACCATTTGCCCTTGCGGAATTTCCATCCGTTGCTTGACATGACAATCCAGGCGCACCGGAAAATCGAAAATTCCTTCGTTTACTTCCTGACGCAATCGCTCGCTCATGTCATCGAGCAACAATGGTGCATCTGACAATTCATACCCTTTGTCTGCTTCTGCATAAAAAATAAGGTGATGCAATTTCTCGTCAAGCTTGTCGGTAAATTGACTGATCTGGTTGATGAGGAATACTCGTTCATCGCCATCATCGGAGATCTTGGCGAGGTTGACCAGGCCTTTGATCGTTGCCAGTGGACCGCGAAGAGCGTGCGAAGACATGTAAACGAAATTATCGAGCTCTATCTCTTTCAATTGCAACTTTGCTTTGGCCTGACACACTTCATCCGTGTTTCGCATTCGCAGCATGATCAGGTCGCTGATGTCGGAGATCAACCCAAGGTAGAACCCCGACACCTCGAATTCAATAAGCCTTCCCGAAGCCGACTCGAGGAGGAAGTTTGTAGGTTCAATGTGACCACGATAAAGATTCTCCCGCAAGAACTTTTGAAATTGATCGCCTGATCCCAGTTCCCCGATCGATTTTCCAATGACCTCGATGGTTCTGCCGAGGGCTACAAGAATATTTTCGCTAACCGAAACAATATTGAATTTATTATCGATCATCACCGAATCGGGAAATAACACTGAGAATTTCTTTCGGATGTTGATTGGCGAAATTACCATCCGTGTTATGTCATCGTCTTCCATCGTCATTAATTCGGTTTACTTATCAAAAATACCCACACAAGCGCGGTTTGAAATTCGAAATGAGCAGGTGGCTTGTTTGGATGAGCGAATGGAACAATCGAGGGATTATTGACTTATGCGGGAAAGGAAAGCTTCCTTCTTGCGTTTGGATACATCGAGCGATACATCATTGCTCATAATGACGTATCCTCCGTCACCACGAACGTATTTTTTAACAGACGCCAGGTTGATCAGATGGGAATTGTGGATCCGAAAGAAATTATGGTCGGTCAAAATGTCTTCGTACTCTTTCAACGTGCGGCTTACGACATATTTTTTACCGTCAGACGTATGAATTTCCGTGTAATTACTGGATGCCTCGCAGTACAAGATATCATCTACGCGGATAAATATCAGTCCGTCTGAAGTAGGGAGAGCAAGTTTGAAATTATGCGAGACACCCGGCTTTAGATTTTGGATCAATTGGTCCAGGCGTTGCGAGAAGTCTCCGTTCGACTTCCGTGCTACTTTCTCCACTGCACGTTTCAGGTCTTCGATATCGATCGGCTTCAGCAGATAGTCGATGGCGGAAAACCTGAAAGCTTTGATCGCGTAATCGGAATATGCTGTTGTGAAAACGACTTCGAAATTTACTGGTTTGATCTTTTCAAGCAGGTCAAAGCCAGTCTCGCGCTGCATCTGAATGTCGAGAAATACTACGTCTGGCGCAAATTTCCGGATCGCTTCAATACCCTCTTCTACATTTTGACACAACGCGCACACTTCCACGTTGTCACAAAATTCCTCGAGTAAAATCTTGAGGCTTTCACGGCTTTTAAGCTCGTCATCAACAATTATGCTTTGCATCGTGGGGGGATGATAGTTGAATTTACTCTTCTTCTGTGAACAAAGAAATCGAATTCAGAATATTTTGTAAAAATACCTTGCCTGATCAAAAGCAAGAAGACTGCCCTCACAGACAGCCTTCCCTTACCCTAACCCATATGAATCTTAAAATGCTTTTGAAATCTGTTCATCAGCTCGTGCGGCAACGACACCACCACCCCACACTTCTCATTGGTGGCAGTGTCTGCGCCAGCACTTGATCGGTTGTTTGATGAAACAAAGATAGCAGGCAGCTATGCTTCGCTCAATGCGAAATGAGCAGGTGGAACGGTTGAATGAGTAGATGGCGCCACAATGATTACTCGGAACGCAGCGTCTCAACCGGATTTGTGAGTGCGGCCTGGATCGAACGCCACGAAACGGTTCCAAGGGCGATGATCAATGTGGCAATCAAACCCGCAATGAAAACCCAAAAGTGAATCCCGGTGTTGTATGCAAACCTTTGCAGCCACTCGTTCATCACGTACCATGACAAAGGTGCGGCAACGATGAACGCAATCGCGATCAATTTGACGAACTCGCGCGAAAAAAGCATGACAATACCGCCCACAGACGCGCCAAGCACCTTTCTGATACCAACCTCTTTGAGCTTCTGATTGGCCATGAACGAAATGAGCCCGTAGAGTCCGAGGCATCCGATAAAAATTGCAATGCCGGAAAAAATTTTAAACAAAGTGAATGTGCGCTCCTCCTGCAGGTAAAGACTTTGCAGGTAGTCATCGAGAAATTCGCATTCAAAAAAATAATCCGGGTTCAGGTCATTCCATGTGTTCTCGATGAAAGATATTATAGCCGGCAGGTTTGAAGACTTTACTTTGATACCCGCATCGTAATAGAAGTATGGGAAATTGAGTATCACAACAGGTTGGATGGCGCTGCGCATCGAACTGACATGAAAATCTTTCACCACACCGACCACGGGCGCAACAATGTCGTTGAGGCCAACTTTGATGTTCTTGTTGAGTATTTGCTCGGGACTATTGAATCCCAGTTGCTTCACCGCTGTTTCGTTAACAACAAATACATATTTGCGCTCATCCCAATCGAGTGGAGGCCCTGCAAGTTTTGCGTCAGCTTCTGTGATACCACGTCCTGCAATGAGTTCAAGTCCATACGTTTCGAGATATTTTTCATCACCTGTTTTGAGCGTGACTTCATAGCTTTCATCATCGGGTTGCGTATCGAGACGAAAGGTCGTTCCCATTCCGGCTTGCGAAATGGGTGCACCCAAAGAATACGAGACCATTTCGATGTCCGGGTTACTCATCAATCGCGTACGGAATGTCTCCTGAAGCTCTGGCTTGTTTTGAGGCATTGTCACGTTAATAACTGCATCACGCTGGAAGCCTAGCGGAGCACTGTGAATGTAACTCATCTGGTCGGAAACGATCAACGTTCCAATGATCAAGGCCTGCGCAATCAAAAATTGAAATGCAACGAGCACCTTGCGAACAGAAACCGAGCCCGATGCTGCAGTTGTTATCCTGTTCTTCAACACCATCACCGGCTCGTACCCCGATAAAATTAAAGACGGATACAAACCCGAGAGGAGCGTGATCATCAAAGTCAATACGCTGATAAACAATAAAAGTGTTGCGTTTGTAAATAGCGAGTCAGCCAATTGCTTGTCAAGGAAACTGTTCAGCCAGGGCAGCATCCACTCCACAACCCCCAACGACAACAGCATGGCCAACAGCGTGATCAGAAAAGTTTCACCTAGAAAATAAAAGGTCAATTGTGTACGATTCGCGCCTAACGTTTTTCGGATGCCGATCTCTTTTGATTTCTTCACGGCAAGCGCTGTAGCGAGATTCACAAAATTGATGCAGGCAATCGTTACGATGAACGCGGCCAAAATTCCCAGCATCCACAGACTTTGTTTGTCGACAGCAGCTTCGTTGTATTCTTTGTTAAAGTGAAAATCGCGGAGCGGCAGAAGACGATAAGTTTGCTTGTTGCTGGTTTCGTCTTTATAATATTTCGCGACAAAAGGTTCGAATCGTCTTTCAACCTCGGCCGCGTTCACTCCGGAGGGCAGCACAATAAAGGACATACCGGCCGAGTTCAGCCCCCATTGCTCCTGCTCAAATCCAAGTATTTCTTTGCTGAGCGTGGGCCGCGACACGATCATTGAAAATTGGATCTGTGATGTAGCTGGCGGATCGGCAATCATTCCGACAACTTCAACATCGGCAAGGTTGGCAAGCTTGAGATGTCCTTTGGCTTCACCATGGAGATACTTGTCGGCAAACGATCGCGTCACAAACACTTTGCCGGGCTCTCCCAGATCTCTTGACGGGTTTCCCGAGATAACTTTAAAATCGAGCACGCGAAGAAAAAGCGAGTCAGCAAAGAGCACGTGATCGAATTGAAATTTTTCTCCTTCGATAGTCACGAGTGTCTTTCCCTGATCATGCAGCTGCGTCATGAGTGGAATCTCGGGGAAGTCGTTCCGGAAAGCTCGCGGAAGCGGATAGGGCGTGATGGAGCTGTGTTCCACACCGGATGCGGTCTTGACATCGCGACCGATGATATAGATCGAATCCAGGTTGGAATGAAATCGCTCGAATCCAAGATCGTAGCGGATCATCAGGAAAAGAATGATACAACACGTCACCCCGATCGATAATCCCGCTACGTTGATGAACGTATAGTTGCCATTCCGAAAAAAATTGCGCAATGTGATGATGAAGTAATTCCTGATCATAAAATCTTTATTCGTCTTTCAAGGAGTCGATGGGATTGAGAATGGCAGCACGAAGCGCCTGATAACTGATCGCGAGAAATGCAGTGACAACTACAGCAACGCCACCGACCAACAAAAGATCGATCGACACGGAGGTACGATACACAAAGCTCGAAAGCCATTGATCCATCAAATACCAGCTGAGTGGCACTGCGATGAAAAATGCAATGGCCAGTATTTTCATGAAATCTTTCGACATCATCAACATCACCTGTGCCACGGTTGCGCCAAGCACTTTCCTTACACTGATCTCCTTCTTTCGTTGTTCAGCCATATACGCTGTCAGGCCCATAAGGCCAAGGCACGCAATAAAGAGTCCGATGCAGGTGAAAATGCTGAAGATCGATCCGAGTTTTACTTCCTGTTTGAATAAGTCGTTGTAGGTCGCATCGAGAAAGGTCCATGCAAATGGAATTTCACTGGTCTGTTCCTTCCACAATTTTTCAATCGTTGCGATTGCGTTCTCATAATTTCCCGGCTTGAGGCGCAGGTGAACGTAACGCTCATTCGGTTTATTGTAGAACACCAACGGCCGCACTTCATTCTTCAACGACTCAAAATTGAAATCTTTGATAACTCCGATCACCGTGTATTCGATATCATTATAGATCTTTTTGCCAATGGGGTTCTCTCCTCCGTACAGCAGGTCGGCAGCACGTTCATTGATGATAACAGCCGCAGAGTCAGATGCGTGATCGCGGGAAAAATTTCGACCTTCGACAAATTCATATTTCATCACCGCGATGAAGTGATCGTCAACGCGGGAGTAATTAACGGTCTGACGATTTTCTTTGCCGGGCTGCGTGGTGATCACCATGCCATCGTAGTCATCCACAGGTTTGGAAGTTGCTGCGCCAGCAAGCTCGACAAACGAGAGGTTTTCCACGGCATCGATAAACGCCTGTTCGCTCGGGAGCCGGTCCGCGTTATCAATCACCAGCACATTGTCTTTATCGAAACCGAGTTTTTTCGAACGCATGAAATCAAGTTGATGCTGCATCACCAGTGTACATGCGATGAGCACCATGGAGATCAAAAATTGCAAGGTGACGAGGGTGTTTCGCAGACCACTGCTTTTAAATCCCGACCGAATTTTTCCTTTGAGCACTTGTGCCGGCTGGAAGGAGGAAAGGAAAAACGCTGGGTAAATCCCGGCAAGCAAGCCCAAAACGAAAATGAAAGTCACCAGGGCAAATACATAGTCGAGTGAAAGTAGCTTCTCAAACGGAAGTGCTTTGCCTAAAAGAACTGTGAACGGACCACGCAATAATTCAACGGTACCCAAAGCCAGCAAAGTTGAGATCGCCACGAGCAGCACACATTCAAACAAAAACTGGCGGACGAGATTTCCGCGCGCGGAGCCCAGCACCTTTCGAACACCGACTTCCTTAGCGCGGTTCGCTGAACGCGCAGTCAGCAAATTCACAAAATTCACACTCGCCAGAAAAAGTACGATCAATGCCACCCCTCCGAAAATATAAATGTTCATCATGCTCCCGCCAGGCTCATATTCTCCCCGCACGTTTGATTTGAGGTGAATGTCGGTTATCGGCATGGCAGTGGGCCGGATCACAATGCCGTGCTTGACAAACTCTTTGAAGCTCGGAATGTATTTATCGAACACCGATGGAATTTTACCGATCACGGCATCTATTTGCGTGTTGGGTTTTAGCAAGACATACAGGCTGACGTTCATGCTATTCCATGTCTTGTCGCGCCCCATCGGAAGCGATTCCATTGATGCTATCGCGGAATAAATGATGTGTGAATCGGGCCGCGACTCTTCAACAATTCCCGTGACGGAAAAATCTTCCTGATCGATAAGAATGGATTTTCCCACAACACTGGCGTAATCGTCTGTGTTGAAATATTTTTTTGCCAGAGAAGGTGTGAGCAAGATCATGTTTCGTTCGGCCAGGGCAGTTTTCGGATCGCCCACCAACATCTTGTAGTCGAACACGCTGAAGAATGCAGAATCTGCATACAACACACGATCTTCCGAAAAAACTTTATTGCCTTCCTTGAATATTCTCCCCGCCATCACCATCAATCGCACGGCCTGTTCGATTTCAGGAATTTCAGTTTGAACAGCTGCAGCGAGTGGTGGAAAAGTCGAGTTCAATTCCGATCCATTTCCTCCTGTTTCAAAATAGGAAGCGATGCGAAAGATGCGTTCATGTTTGGTATGGAAACGGTCATACGCGAGCTCGTGGTGTATATACAACGCGATCAGCAGCGCCACCGAAATTCCCACAGCCAGGCCAACCGTGTTGATGACGGAGAAAAACTTTTCCTTGACAAAATTGCGAAGGGCGATCTTCAGGTACATTTTAAACATACTATTCCTCTTTGAGCGTGTTTGCAGGATTTTGGAGCGCAGCTTTGATCGTTTGACTTCCGATCGCAACTAAAGCAATCAGCAATACCAGTGCTAGCGCGAACAAGTATACAACGGTGGTGATCTCGATCCGATATTCGAAATTATCGAGCCAGTAGGTTTGCATCACGTAATATGAGGTTGGTATTGCAAGCACGAACGCAACAGCGATCAGCCACAAATAATCTTTTGAGAGGAGACCGATGATCTGGCCAAGTGTAGCGCCCAGTACTTTTCGGATCCCGATTTCCTTTTTTCTTTGTTCCGCGGTGAACATCGACAATCCAACGAGTCCAAGCACGGAAAGAAAAATTGCCATGCCTGTGCCGATCGTGATAATGGACGACCAGCGCATTTCCGACTGGTATTGATTATCAACATCGTCATCGAGAAAAAAATATTCAAAAGGTGAATTCGTGTTTGTCTTCTCCCAGATCGATCGCACATCTTCAACTCCAGCAGCAAGCTGGCCTTTCGCCAATCGCACGAACAGATACGACTCATTGATCGGAGTCTTATACATGATCACCATGGGCTGGATGGCTCCCTTCAGGCTTGAAAAATTGAAATCCTTAACAACACCGGCAATCCATGGCTTGTCGAGCCACCCCACGCGCCTTCCAACACGCATGCCGATCGAATCCTCGAGGTTGAATTCCTTCAATAATGTTTCATTGATCAATATCGTTTTACCATCGTCAACAGTTGTCGAAGTAAAACCGCGGCCTTTCACCAGTTTCATCTCCATCGTCTTGATAAAGTGCTCGTCCGCACTCATCATAAAAATGAACTTGCGCGATCCGTCAGGCATTTTTTGAATGGCCACCGCGTTACCGCGGGTAAAAGCGCCAGATGCTTCGGAAACTTGCACAGTCTCGCCAAGTTTTGCAACCTGCTCACGAATATAACCGATGGAACCGGTATCAGAAGGAGGAAACGGAACGACCAGCAACTGCTCCTTGTTGTAGCCGAGATCTTTGTTCATGAGATACGATTGTTGCTTCCACATGACGATTGCAGCTACGATCAGAACGATCGACAAGCCGAACTGAAGGGTGAGAACACTTCGCGTAATGTAATTGCTGCCTCCGATCTTGAAATATCGCTTGAAAGTTTTCAGCGTGCTCAGGTTAGAGAGAACAAAGGCGGGATAGGCGCCTGCAAGCAACCCTGCGATGACGGTGATTGCTCCCAGTGCGATCAACACATCAACATTCGTGCGACTGAATACCGTAAGGTCTGCGTCAATGATATTTCCGAATAGGATCAGGCTAAGTTCAGCAATACCAAGGGCGATCAATGCAGCACAACAGCTCAACAGTAAAGCCTCCGTAAGAAACTGACGGATCAATTGCGCCTTCAGTGCGCCCACCACTTTGCGAATACCGACTTCAACCGCCCGCCTGGACGACTGCGCATTGGTGAGGTTCATAAAGTTGAAGCACGCCAGGAGCAGGATGATCATGGCGATGCCGCCAAACACGATCAACCCTCGCGCATTTCTTCCTGCATACAATCCGCCACCTTCGTATCCCTCGTTCAGATGATGTTTTGCAAACGGATTGAAAATGAAACTGATCTCCGGTGTTCCATCCGGTTTCTTTTGATCGGTGTATTTCGCAGTGAACTCCGGTAATGCGCGTTGAACCGATGCCATCTGATCTTTCGGAACTTTGACGAACGTGGTGAGAAAAAATGCACCCCACGAATTTCGCAAGTTGTCATTTGGACCAAAGCGGTTGTCTAACGGAACTAAAAAGTCGAAGTGGATGCTGGAGTAAGCGGGAGTCTGTGCAGCAACTCCGGTGATCTCAAATTCCTTGAACTCGTTGTGAAGTTTGATCTGGATCGCCTTTCCAACCGGATTTTGATCCGGAAAATATTGGGCGGCAACCTGCTGGCTGATCACTACCGATGTCTTTTCCATCAACACGCTTGAAGGATTTCCATAACGCATCGGAATGGTGAAGAAATTGAAGAATGAAGGATCAGCAAAAACCACTTCCCGATTGTAAAGTTCGTTGTTGATCCTCACCGTGGTTTGCTCATTGGCCGTGCGAAGCGCATCTCCAATGCCCGGAATTTCTTTCTGCGCAGTCTCTGTAAAAAGATAAGGTGTGCCGTTCATATCATACTCCTTCAACTTCACAGTGATGCGATAAATGGATTCGATATCACGATGAAACTGATCGGCCGACAGCTCATGCTTGATGTACAGTCCGGCAACCAAACACGTGGCCAGACCGATCGAAAGGCCAAGCAAATTGATGATGGAAATGACCGTATTCCTCTTGAAATTCCTGATGGCGGTACGAAGGTGATTGCGTAGCATATGGCGATTTTACATCATTTCGGCTAAAATCGAGCCACTTTTGTTAATATTTGATTTTCAACATGTTATAATATAAATAATCCATTTATGTATCGATATCGTTACAATTTAATGTTTTGTAATTGATACATTTCATTTTAGTTTTGAACAGCCAATATTCAATGGAAAACTCAAAAATACTGATCGTTGATGATGACCGTGACATTCTGGAGACTGCGCGTATGTTTCTGAAGCAGGAGTTTTCATCAGTCACCATCGAACAAGATCCCACAAAAATTCCGGCACTCATCAAGGCAGCTAACTATGATGTGATTTTGCTCGACATGAATTTCAAGATCGGTGTGAATGATGGCGAGGAAGGATTTCACTGGCTCTCGCAAATCCTCAAGATCGATCCTCAAGCTGTAGTCATATTGATTACCGCCTACGGTGAAGTAGATCTCGCGGTGAAAGCGATGAAGCAAGGCGCCACCGACTTTGTACTGAAGCCGTGGAAAAATCAAAAGCTACTCGGCACGATCATGGCTGCGCTGCAATTGCGAAAAAGTAAACTTGAGATCGAGAATCTTAAACTCACGCAAGAGAAGCTGAGCGATGTGATCGATCAACCGTACATGGATTTCATCGGAGAGTCTCCCGCCATCAAACGCGTGCACGAACTTATCGATCGCGTGGCAACAACTGATGCTGACGTTTTGATACTCGGTGAAAATGGAACCGGAAAGGAACTGGTAGCGCGCGCCATTCACAGAAACTCCGCGCGAAAGCAGAAAGTCTTTATCTCCGTTGATCTCGGTGCCATCACCGAAACGCTGTTTGAAAGCGAACTCTTCGGCCATGTAAAAGGCGCATTCACTGACGCCAAACAAGATAAGCCGGGTCGATTCGAGCTTGCGAACGGTGGAACAATTTTTCTCGATGAGATCGGGAATCTTTCGCTGGGACTTCAATCGAAGCTGCTCACCGTACTTCAGAACCGAAAGATACAACGGGTAGGCGGAACGCAAGAGATCCCTGTAAATTTTCGGTTGATCTGCGCTACCAACATGCCATTGAATGAAATGGTTTACGAAAAAAAATTCAGACAAGATCTGTTGTATCGGATCAATACTGTTGAAATACGAGTCCCTGCACTGCGCGAGCGGCAGGACGACATTCCATTGATCGCTGATCATTTCCTGAATGTCTATGGAAAAAAATATAAACGGCCGGGCATGAAGATCGACAAAAGCGTGATGCAGAAAATGCGTAAATATTTCTGGCCTGGAAACATTCGCGAGCTTCAACACGCTGTTGAGCGTGCCGTGATCTTGAGTGAAGACAAGCACATCGAACGTGCAGAATTGCTCATCAACCCGACTGCATTAAAACCAAAAATGGAACAAACACCGCGAACACTTGAAGAGATGGAAAAACTTTTCATACTTCAGTCACTCGATGACAACGATGGGAACGTGAGCCAGACTGCGATCACACTCGGTATGACACGAACAGCGTTGTATCGAAGAATGAAGAAGCACGGAATTTAGATGCGATGTGCGGTGAACTATGATGGTACACACATCGTACCTCGCACAAACGAAACCACAAGTCCATTTGATATACAGACGTTTTACCTTCCTTATCATTCTCCGCATTGCTCTCATCGTAGCAACGGTGCTTGTCGAAGCCGCCATCTTCGGTGATAAGCGCCTTTTCTTCAACCAGATCATTCTCGCCATTGTGCTCGTGATACAAGTTGCCGAACTCATCAGATTCGTGAATCACACCAACCGGGAGTTGAGTAAATTCTTCTATAGCATCAAGCACTCCGATTTTTCAATCACGTTCAAACAAAGCGCCCTGGGCAGGACATTCAAAGAATTGAATGAGAGCATGATCGACATCATTCAGTCGTACAAGCAGGTGAAGATCGAAAAGGAAGCGCAGTTCCATTTCCTGCAGCTCCTGGTGAATCATCTTCATATCGGCATCATCGCTGTAGAAAAAGAAGATCACATCTCATTGATCAATCCCACTGCGGAACGAATGGCCGGAATCGAAGGGGTTAAGAACTGGCGGCTTGTTGAGCAGATCAATCCGGTTTTCGCGCGTGAAATTTCCCAGATTGGTGAACAAGGAAAAAAATTGATCGAGATGAAAACTTCGGGTGAATCTTATTTTACCTCGGCCGATGTTCGCACGCTGATCATACTCGATAAACCACTCAAGCTCATCACGCTTCAAAACATCAACTCCGAGATCGAACAGAAAGAGATCGAAGCCTGGCATAAACTTATTCGCATTCTCACGCACGAGATCATGAACTCCGTGACACCGATCTCTTCATTGACCGAAACGATGCAAAGTCTGCTTCAGCACAGGGACGGTAGTGAAAAAAACCTGGACGAACTGATACAGGAAACCATTTCCGACATTCGCTTTTCACTCAATACAATTCACAAACGTTCTGACGGCCTGCTCCAATTCGTAGACAATTATCGGAAGCTTACCAAGGTCCCAAAACCATCAACAACACCTGTCGTACTGCACGATTTTATTCAATCGGTGGTGAAGTTGATGCACCATGAACTTTCGCGCAATCATATTAAGACGAATATCGACATACCGCAGACGCATGTGGTTGACATCGATCCAGCCCTGGTCGAACAAGTATTTATCAACCTCATTACAAACAGCATTCACGCATTGTCGGAAACACCTTCACCACAGATAACGATCATCTCCGCAACACAAGAAAAAAATATCATTATGGAGATCACCGACAACGGCAAAGGCATTCCACAAAAAGAACTTTCCGAGATCTTCATTCCATTCTTCACCACAAAAAAAGAAGGATCCGGCATCGGGCTCAGTCTATCGAAGCAAATCATGAGTCAGCATGGCGGAAGTATCAGGGTAAAATCTGAAGTTGGCGTGGGAACAACGTTTACATTGACGTTTGGAGTATTCGACAAGTAGCAAGGGTTTGTCTGCTGTTTGTAATTCAACGAAAATTTAAGGATCGCGTCATTTCTCAACGATCATATTTAAATAGATACAGTCATCCCTCTCCTCCAGGAGAGGGAATGAGGGTGAGGTGATAATGGATTCAAGGCTTTGAGCGCGAAACAAAGATTATTTCGCATTTCATCATCCTGTAAGTGAACATTTGTTCTGATATCTACTCAGTCGCGTTGCATAATCACCTCATCCCCAGCCCTTCTCCTACAGGAGAAAGGTGACTGAATTTACCTGATACCCAAAATCGCAAAAGTTATTTTCATTTGGCAAATCGTGGCGGCCTATCTCCTGGTTTGTCTCCCTGAGGACTCTCTTCCCCACGCACGCTCACGGCAGTCCGTTCCCGCAAAGGCATCCTTTTTGTCCCCCTACATTCTCTTTTCACAATTTCCACATTCTAAATTTTATACCTATGGCAGACTACAATCGCAATCAAGGCGGAAGCAACCGCAATTCAAATCAGGATTGGAATGAAAATCGCAATCGGAGTTCTCGCAGTGACAGCGACTATGACAACACTTCCGAAAATCAGAATTATGGAAATTTCCGAAACTCAGGCCAAGGCTCTGGTGATTCGGGATGGCAAAGTCGCTATGAACGCGAAGGTGATGACTACGGGCGCTACTCCGATTACAACCGCAATAGCGGACGTAACCGGCAATGGGAAAGTGGATATGACGCCAATAACTACACCAGCGACAGAAATTACGGTTCAGATTACAACTCAATGAACCAGGGCGACATGGGGAATTCCTCATGGAATCGTGATAGAAATTTATATGACCGCGACTACCAGGGAATAAACCGGAGTGGATATTCCAATAGTGGCACACGCATGGGCGGATCGAACTACGGCAGTTATGGCGACCGCGACCGGAGTTACTACGAAGGTAGAAGCACAAGCCGGAACTATGGCGGATATAGTGGCACAAACTACGGTGGAAACTATGGATCGAACTACGGAAGCAATTACGGTGGAAGCGCTGGCAATTACAGTGGAAATTATTCTGGGAGCGGAAATGATTACAATCGCGGAAACTATGGCAACGTCTCTCAACGCGACCGCAACAGTAATGATCGCAACTGGTGGGATCGCACATCCGATGAAGTCGCATCGTGGTTTGGCGATGAAGATGCCGAACGCAGACGCAACCGTGATCGTTCGATGGGTGAACATCGCGGCAAAGGACCAAAAAGCTACACCCGTTCTGATGACAGGATCAAAGAGGATATCAACGACAAACTGAGCGATGATCCATTCATCGATGCAACGGATATGGATGTAACCGTTTCAAATGGTGAAGTTACATTGACTGGTAATGTTGACCATCGCAGTACCAAGAGACGCGCTGAAGATCTCGCTGAATCTGTTTCGGGAGTGAAGAACGTAGAGAACCGCATTCGCGTGAGCCCGACCACAACGAGCAGCTACGAATCCTCCAACCGCGCACCGATGACTTCCGGTATGAGCAGTGCAACAAGCGGCACATCCGGAGTCGGATCGTCATCTTCAACCAGGACTTCCTCCGAGACCGAAGGCTCCACAACATCAGCCGTTCCCGGGTCTGACCGAAATAAGAAGAAAGACTATGTAACAGGATAATTTTCGAACAAGGCTTAATCTGAGAGCGCTTCATTGGAAAAATGGAGCGCTTTTTTTATCACCGCAGGGGCGCAAGCGACTCTGCGGTGATTGAATTTATTTCCCGGTGAACTTCGGTTTTCTCTTTTCAAGAAACGCTGTCACACCCTCCTTATAATCTTGCGAGCTTCCCGCAATTTCCTGGCAGTATGCTTCGTAGTCGAGCATATCGTCCAGGGTTGACGTTGTCGACTTGTTCAACATTTTTTTGATGAGGCCGATCGATTTGGTTGGGGCCTGTGAATAATAAGTTGCGTACTCGGCTACGGCAGCGTCAAGTTGATCGCCAGGAACCGCTTTGTTGATGAGACCGATCGCTGCAGCCTCACTTGCTTTGATGCGACTACCCATCGAACACATCTCGAACGCTTTTGGCATGCCGATCATACGCGGGAGGAAATATGATGACCCGCTGTCGGGAACAAGGCCAATGTTGATGAACACTTCGATCAGCGTAGCTTCTTCAGATGCAACGATCACATCGCATGCAAGTGCCAGCGAACATCCCGCGCCTGCAGCCACTCCGTTGAGGCGGCATACAATCGGTTTTGGCAGCGATCGCATCGCGCGAATTATAGGATTGTATCGTTTGTGCAATGAATCGAGGAACGAACGCTTTTGCTGGCCCGATGCTGCTTTCAGATCCTGACCCGAACAAAATGCCTTCCCTTCTCCGGTCAACACAACAACGCGAACGCTATCATTTTTCGCTACAGCCTTGAACGCGTCCTGCAACTCGAATGTAATCTCGTCATTCAACGCATTGTAAACATCGGGGCGATTCAACTTTATCGTAGCAATTCCCTGTTCGGTGGTGTAAATTATGAATTTATAGGAGTCCATGGGAAATTTAGAGTTTCTGATTTCTGATTTCTGATTTCTGGTTGAGGTTCCTTGTTGATAATTTCCTATTCCTCATTTTGACAATTGTCGAAAACGTGCAGATCTACCCCGTATTAGAAATCAGAAATTATAAATTCGAAACTAAATTTAGAACAGCAATATCATTCCACCTACGCTCGTAACCAGTCCTAAAACGCTCCCCCACATCACTTCGCGTGAACTGTGCGCTCCCAACTGTAACCTTGATGACATCACAATCCCCGCCAGCGCGATCACAGCGATCGCTGCATAGAATAAGCTGCTCAGCGATGTCAATTTGGCGAGCAGCGTAACAATTCCCACCATACCCCAAACGCCAATACTATGCACGCTGACCTTGAAAAATAACGTAGCAATCGTTGAAACAATCACCAGCAGATCGATCACGATCATCAAGCGAAGAAAATTATCGTTAAGGCCGATGCGAACCTTCGAATAAAAGAGGAATGTAATGACACAATAAATAATAGTGATGAACAGGAATGGAAGCAGTCGCTCTTTTCGGTTTTCGAGCGACAGCGATTTGATCGTGCCAAACATTTTAAAGATCATCAGGTTGCCTGCAGGAAGCACAAACGTGACCAGGAAGATCAGCAGTATGAAGGTGCGATGCGCTTCGATCTTCACTGGTTCCAGTGCCGTTGGAAGTACTTGCGACAAAAAAAGAAACAAATAAGTGGCGAATAAAAGCGGATGAAAAATAAACGAGACAATGCGGGCGATGGCGTTCACGTCAGATCTCCTTTCTTAACCTGGCTACAGGAATGTTAAGTTGCTCGCGATACTTCGCTACGGTTCTCCGGGCAATGTTGTAGCCCTTGTCGTTGAGAATTTTCTCGAGCTTGTCGTCCGAGAGCGGTTTATTCTTGTCTTCCGCATCGATAATGTCTTTAATGATCTGCTTCACCTCACGACTGCTGACCTCTTCACCCGAGTCGGTCGAGATACCTTCGGAGAAAAAATATTTCAATGGGAAAATTCCGAAATCAGTTTGTACCGCTTTGCTACTCGCCACGCGTGATACGGTAGAAATATCCATATTGATCATGCTGGCGATATCTTTCAGGATCATCGGCTTGAGCTTCGTTTCATCACCTTCAAGAAAGAAATCGTATTGGAAATCGATGATGGCTTTCATCGTTTTGAGCAGTGTCTGCTGACGTTGCTTGATCGCATCGATGAACCACTTTGCCGCATCCAATTTCTGCTTGACAAACGTCACAGCTTCCTTGAGTTTCTTATCTTTCTTATCGCTCTTGTCGTAAGCTTTGAACATTTCCGTATAAGACCTGCTGATGCGAAGCTCGGGAGCATTGCGGCTGTTCAGTGCCAATTCGAGCTTACCGTTATTATTGCTGAGTATGAAGTCGGGAATGATGTATTGATTTTTCACCATCGTTGCCGTGCTTCCGCCACCGGGCTTAGGGTTGAGCTTCACGATGAGTTCGATCGCATCGCGCACGAAGTCCTCGTCTTCTGTGTCGAGCTTCTTTTGAATTTTCGCATAGTGCTTTTTGGTGAATTCATCGAAACATTCTTCGATGATCTTTTTCGCCACTGCCACATCGATATCATGACCGTTGTCCATGCGGTCGAGCTGCAGCAGCAAACACTCCTGCAAAGTCCGCGCGGCAATTCCCGGAGGGTCGAAGGTTTGAATTCGTTTCAATACCGCTTCAACTTCCTCGGGCGTAGTTTCTATACCTTGTGAGAAAGCCAGGTCGTTTACAATGGCATCAAGATCTCTGCGAATATATCCATCGCTTTCAATGCTGCCGATCAGCTGCTTGCCTATGGAATATTGACGCTCATTCAGCCCTAGAAAATCAAGCTGGCCCATAAGCTGCTCATGCAGTGAAGTCGCCATGGGAATAGGCATCTCACGATCTTCGTCATCATCACCATCGCCCTGCATTTTATACCCACTGTAGTCGTCATCGCGCAAGTAGTCTTTGATATCTATTTCTTCTTCGCTGCCGGATGTTTCGTTGTGATCTTCCTCGGCCTGGCTTTCCGTGGGTGCCTCCTGGTCTTCGCCCTCCTACGCAGGATTGATCTCCAACTCCTCCTCGATCCGATTTTCCAACTCAGCGGTCGGCACCTGCAGCAGTTTTATGAACTGAATCTGCTGGGGCGACAGCTTTTGCTGTAGCGACTGGCTTAAACCAAGCTTTTGCATCCTTATACTTTTCTAAACTCTATAATATATAACCGCAAATTTACCAATTAAGGTCACTTGTGAAACATCGCCCTTGAGACAAGTCATACAGGACTAAAATTCATCATTCGATTGAATTGCCCGGGCTTT
>CBHROW010000027.1:0-23907 GCA_966080355.1 uncultured Chryseosolibacter sp. | reverse complement strand
TCACAGACCTTTCGACAGGCTGCCAGAACAATGCACCGGTCAATGTACCAGATGGTAGTGTCAAGCCTTCGATTGCATTGTCCGTAGTGAAAGATAATACGGTCTGCGATCTGACCGCCCCGCGCGAGCCCGATGGAGAACTCCTTGCAACATTAACCAATGCAGGCGCTTCATTTATCGTGGCGTGGACCGGTGGTGCTCCTCAGGCGCAATTCTCAGGTGTGCATGCCACTAAACTTAAAGCCGGAAGTTATACAGCACATGTTACGAATACCGCAACGGGATGTCAATCTTCCGATGATAATGAAGTGATTGAAAATGATTTCACTTATCCTGACATTCAGGTTTCTGTCACACCGCAGAGTGCCTGTGTCGGAACGAACGGAGCTCTGCTGGCTACCGATGGTGGCGCTACAGCGGGAAGAACGTTTGAATGGTTTACCGGTGTGGGAACAGCTTCGCCACTCAGTGTTGATGGTGGCGACCCGGCAAACCTGATCGATGATCTTGCTACTGACGATTACACGGTGCGGGTCACGATCGATGCAACGGGATGTCAGTCCGTGCTCGGAAAATTTGTTCCACAGCAAGTGACACCTCCAACGATAACCTATAATGCAGTTGGGCCCTTCTCACGATGTGATGCTCCCAATGGATTTGTGACGCCTTCAATTACCAATGCGTCCGCAAATTTCAACATCTATTATGTGTTCACCGATGAAGCGGGAACTCCTCCAACCGCATCGGCTGATGTGATCGCAGCGCCAACTATTCCAGCGCGAAATAATTTGACTTCATATACGGGTTTGAGGCCTGGCTCGGTCACTGCCGTTGTTGTCAATAACACAACAGGCTGTGTCTCGAATCCGTTTACCGGCCAGATTGTAAATACGATTGGTGCGTACAATCTCAATATAAACGCCATCAACGCACCAAGTGCTTGTAACAGTGGTACACCCGGAGGTGGTGTAGATATCAATGTTTCAGGAGGAGCGGGTGGACCGTATACGTATCAATGGTTCAATAATTCACCGACAAATTCTGGCATCGACTTCATTGCCGTGCAACCAAGTTTTGTCGATATGACAATTCTTGCAACGACTCAGGACTTCGGTTCCTTTGCCGGAGATGCGACAAAGGGCAACGGTATTTATACAGTCGTGGTGCGTGAGCCGGCAAATGGTTGTGGAAACTATCTTGTTACGAACATTCCATTCACCAACCAACCCAATGTTACCGTCACGCCTACTCCGGTTACAAACTGTGTGACACCTAATGGCGCAATCAATGTAACGGTTGTGCCAGGCGCAGGAAACGTTGATGGTTATTCGATAGTCTTTTATTCTGGAACCACGCCCAATCCTGCAAATGTTTTGCGAGGCGAAAAATGCTTTTTGCCTGCTGTTGCGGGTAACGACTATGATCATGACGGACAATTGGGATCAGCGGATACGGATTGCGGCAACCTGACTCCATTACTGTCGAGCCTGGCTCAGGGAGACTATTTTATCGAAGTGTATGACAACACGCCCGCAAACCAACCTTGTCCGCTGGGCTTTAATACAACAATCATCAGGACAACCAAAAAACCGCAGGTGAGTGTTGCTCAACTTATTGGAAATACTTCTTGCGATCTTTCCAGTGTTGCAGATGGAAAAATTCAGTTGACAGTCAATTCCGCTGCGGGCGATGTTGCAGCGAAGAATTACTACCTGGAAAATATCAATCCATTGCCGATGGGCTTTGTGTTTAGCGACCCGCCTCGTGGCGAACCCATAGGTGCGTCAGGAAATTCAACTGCATTGATCCCCGGATTCAGCCCCGGTGATTACACATTTACCATTCGCGATGACAACAGCAAATGTTTTCGTGACGTAACCATCAATATTCCCGATCAACAGGGATTGCCAAGTAATATCCAGGCTGTTGCCACTCCGGAAACCGCTTGCGCTCCAGGGTCAAATGGCAGCGCCACGGCTTCTCTTGCAGGAGGTGAAGCTGTAACAACTTTCGATTTCGATTGGTTTGTCAATAGCGATGGAACCGGAAGTGCTGTCGGAGGATCTGCCGTGGGAGGTGGTGCAACCAATGGCGAGGTGATCAACGCAGGACGAGCTGCAGGTTTCTGGGCGATCGGCACCAACGGTCTCGGTTCCGGCAATCGTACTTACTATGTGCGCGGTGTCAAAAATGCGACAGCCGCATCGGGCGTTGGTTGCCCGACTAACTTGTTACAAGTAACCATACCGGATCAACACATTGCGCCTGATATCAACTTGAGCTCGACACCAAACTCCTTCTGTAACGCCCTCGTTGCAGGAACTGTTGGTGATGGAACCGTACTTGTCGTTGCAGACGCAAATCCGAACCTTGCCGGTATTCAGAATTCTGCCGGAGGATTCGATTATAGCTGGACCAATGCCAACGCAGGCATGGCCTCACCGCAAAACGGCCAATCGAACAACTTCACGATTCTCAATAGAAATACCGGAACACTCCAAATCACCGCACGCAACATTGACAACGGATGTATCGTGACAGGAGATTCGGACGTGAAATCTGCACCATTCTTTACGACCATAACAGCTTCAACAGTTGCCAATCAATTGATCTGCAATCCGAACGGTCAGGCCAATGTGACCCAAATTGTACTTGATCGTTCTGCTGCAGGTCTTTCGAACATCACACATACAAGTGCCCTTCCGTTAACGACACTCTACAACTTCCAATGGTTTGCAGCAAGCCTCTCCGATCCAAACGTGATCGTGAACACACCGTTGAAGGATGGCGTAGGGCCAACCAATATCAATGCGCAAAGCCTTGTGACGGGAAATGGCGCGAATCAGTTTCCGGCTATGGGCAAGGGTACCTACTACGTAGTGGCTACACGCAAGGTTGGCTCAGGTGCGGCTGAAGGTTGTGTTACTCCGCCTTTCCGTATCGATGTAAAAGATCAACACAAGAATCCGCTGGTGATACTCGACCCACTCCCGAATACTTCATGCTTGACCGGACCGGGTACAGGTGAAGGCGAGATTAAGATTACTGTGACTGATGCAACGAACCCATCATTCGGACCAGTATTCAATTACGACTATGATTGGACTGCGGGGGGAATTCCCGATGCCCTTGGCAACAACGGTAATGGTGATGAAACCGATGGCGATAATGACCGCGAAGTTGGTTTGCTTGAAGGTAATTACACAGTGAAGGTTACGAACACCAACTCGGGGTGTGTAACCGTAGCCTTGACGGAGATTCTGAAAAACGAAACACCGGTGTTTGTTCAACAAGTGAATCCGACTGACCAGATCAGTTGTAACCCGGCTGGTGATGGTGCTTTGACTGTCATCAAGATCAGTATCAACGATAGAAGTGGTACGCAACAGGTAGTTGGAGCAGGTGCGATGACTACAGATTTCGACTATGACTGGAAGCGTGCAAACATCGCATTCACGCAAACTACAACCGGGCCACTATTGAATGTCGGTAACTACGATGCAACTCCTGCAGGCTTTAATACTCCGATCGGTAGCGCAGCTTACACCGTGATTGCACGCAGAACTGCGGCTGGTCCGGGAGAAATTGGAATTGGATGTGCTTCTGCTCCGTTCCAGGTAACGATTCCGGATAAGAGAATTTTCCCGGTAGCAACGCTCACTCCTTTTGCTAACACCTCGTGCGATCTATCATTGCCTGAAGGCGCAATCAAAGTAAAAGTGGGCGATGCGACTTTGGTGACGGGTCCATTTACTTATAGCTACGCATGGACTGGCCCAAGCGTTATTCCTCCGGCCGTTGCTGCGAATGGCGATAATGCGGGAGTTGATGGTGACAATCCAACAGGTTTGCTGGAAGGCGCATATCAACTCGTGCTCACGAATAACCAATCGTTCTGTCAATCGAACGCAACGACAACGTTGTTCAAAAATTCGACACCTATCTTCATTCCGCTTGCTACAGCAACGCCTCAAGTCTTGTGCTCGGCCGATGGAACAATCGAGGTGAACAGCATTGAGCTTCGTGACCGCGATAATAATTTACTTACACCACCTCTGACTGACTTCCAATTCGAATGGTCCAGAACAACATTGGGAAATATTGTTGCCACCACACCAGGTTCGCTCGGCCCTGTGCCCGGAGGAACTATCCTGAATAACTCAGTTTACAATGGAATTGGTGCCGGAACTTATTTCATCGTAGCAAGGAATATGACCGGTGCGATCGGCAGACTTTGTCAATCCGCTCCCTATACAGTTGATATCAACGATGAAAGGGTGTTCCCTGAAGTTTCATTCACCACAGACGCGAATTCGAGCTGTACACAAACAGCGCCCAACGGTACTGTGGTGGTCAATGCGAGAGAACTTGACGGTACGAACACCGGGCCATATGCATTCACATGGCAATTGAGTGGCGGAGCCGTTTCTCCGGCAAGCGTTCAAACCGATAATGCCAACTCGAGCACGCTTACCAATGCGCTTGATGGAACTTATCAGGTAACAGCAACAAACACCATTACATCTTGCCCTGTTATCGATGACGTAATTTTGATCCTCGATCAAACTTTGAGCACACCAAATATCATTGACGTGCTTACCGTAAATCCTGCCGATTGTAATCCTACTGGCAGTGCCACAGTGACCAAGATCACACTGGGAAGCACAACGCACTCGATCCTGTTTCCTCCGAACTCTCCGCCAGACAATGAAGTTACAGGAGCCGGACTCAATGCATACAGCTATGAGTGGTATGCCGGTAGCGTAGCTCCAACCAATCAGTTGCCGATTGGTGGACCGTTCACAACAACGCCAACAATCAATTCGCTGCTCGTGGGAACTTACTTCGTTATCGTTGAGGACCCGGTGACAGCTTGTCGCTCCGGACTGAAAGAAGTCGTGATCGATGATTCAAATGTTGTCTATCCGGTTGTTGATATCGATCAGATGGCGAAGCAAGTGAGCTGTATTGGAACAGGTTCTGCATCACTGGCTGCCATGGCCGATGGACAGACCGATTCGAATCCGAACTATTCATTCACATGGTTTGCTAACGCAACAAATACGGCTCCTTCAATCGGAAATACATCGACCATTGGGAACCTGACTGCCGGAACGTACTCTGTAACAGTACAGGATCTAACCACATCGTGTTTCGCATACTCATCTTTCATTGTGCTTGACCAAACGGCCGACTTTATTCCGCTTGTATCAACTGGTAGTCAGCCGCGCACGTTGTGTGTGGGAACCGATGGATCGGTTCTCGCTCGTGTGGCGAACACCAGCCCTTCATATCCATATCCGTATAACGCCACTACATTCACGGCAGATCTCTACATTGGTGCGAATCCAAACCTGAGTGCGCCTCCGGATTTCCCGAATATGCCGTTCTCGCCCGGATTTGTTTCAAGCTTTGTTCAGGATAATCTGAATGAAGGGCCATACACCGTACGGATTCATGATAACAATACGGGCTGCGAAGGCACGGCCACTGAAACTGTTCAGGATCATCGCCAGCCGCCCGTGATCGACATAACAGAGATTGCACGGGTTACCAATTGCGATCCACTCCGTCCTAACGGTGTTGCTTCAGTCACTGCTGACGGGGCGATCGGAGGGTATCAGTTCGACTGGTACGAGTCTGCAAGTGCATCGGGTTCTGTGATCTACACTGGCCCGCAGTATGATCAGTTGAAAATTGAACCTCAGCCATACACCATCCATGTTACCAACCTCGGTAGCGGATGCACATCTGATAAAACTTTTACCGTCAGAGATGGTACAGTTCCGATTTTGCCGGCCACGATCGAAGTACTTTCGCACGTGACGAGCTGCGTGATCGACAACGGTGCGTTAGACGCTTTCGTTGGCGCAGACAGAAATACGCGCGATTATATTTTCAATTGGTATGATGGAGCTACAGAAAATCCCCCGGCTGATTTTGTCGGTGAGATCTACACTGACCGCGCTGCAGGAAAATATTCGGTAACGGCTACAAGCAAGATCACCGGATGTAAATCTCCGCTTGTTACTGCAGAAATTCTCATTCAACAAGAATTTCCCGATTTCGATTTCGTGATCCAGAATTCGACATGTGATAAGACTGATGGTTATGCGAGCTTGATCCTGCTCAGCAACGTGCCGATCGAGAAGATCGAGTGGTTGAGCGGGGGTATGCCCTTCCTCGAAGGACCTAACTACACGAATGCTGCGGCAGGAGCTTATAAAGTTCGTGCAACAACGTTCCTCGGTTGTTCGACCGAAAAAGATCTCGAGATCAAACCTGACATCAGGCCTCATAACGGGATCTCACGAAATAATGACGGGCGCAATGAGTTCTTCCAGATCGATTGTATCCAGAAATTCGAGAGAAATATTGTGAAGATCTTCAACCGTGCAGGTACCCTGGTTTATGAAGCAGAAGGATATGACAACTCCGGAACACTCTTCGATGGTAAGTCGAACCGCGGTATCAGCCCGATGGGTGTTAACCTGCCGGATGGAACGTACTATTATATTGTTGACAAGCGAGATGGATCGAAGCCGGTTGCTGGTTATCTTGAAATCGTTAATTGATAGCCGGATGACGAAGAGCCTCACTAAGATCTGTCTTACATCAATTACCCTGGTGTTGCTGGGGTGGAATTATGCTTCCGCACAGCAATACCCGGTGTTTTCCCAATACTATTTTAATGAGCTGGTGATCAATCCGGCCTTTGCGGGCGCTCATGTGCAACTAAGCTTGAATTCTACTTATCGCAATCAATGGGTGAACTTTCCGGGCGCACCGCGTACGTTTTCCTTCAGCGGACATACTTCCATGTATCATGGCAAGGTGGGCGTTGGATTGTTGGTGAACAATGACCGAATCGGTAGTTACAACAATCAGAATGTTTACGGCTATTATTCGTACAAGATCAAGTTTGTTCGCGGAACACTTTCAATGGGTTTGCAGGCGGGGTTCAATTTTCTGCGAGCCGACTTCAGCAAGCTTGACCTTGTTGATCCATCTGATCCCTCGTTCTATACATCCATCGGCTCGAAACCCAACTTCGGTGCGGGGCTTTATTATTCGGAAAAGAACTATTTCATCGGGTTCTCTGTGCCGTTCCTGCTCAATAATACATTGTCGAAAGACATTGAGAGTACAATCAGCAAGATCCGTGAATCCCGCTACTACTTTCTCCGCGGAGGAACGATTTTTCCCATTACGCAAAGTGAGAATGTGAAATTCAACCCTTCGATCCTCGTTCGGGCACAGGAAGGACAGCCTTTGAGTATGGACTTCAACGCGGGCTTTGTTTTTTACGATGCGATGAGCGTGGGACTCTCCTGGCGCAGTGGAGATGCAATCATTTCATTTGTCGACTTCAAGCTGAGCGAAAAATTCCACTTCGCATACTCGTATGACTGGACATCTTCCGGACTCAATAATTATTCAAATGGCTCACATGAGTTCATGATCAATTACAGAGCGAAAGTCACTCCGGGTCATCGCAGTCTTCCTTGTCCAACCTACTATCACTACGGTGTTCTCGAGCCCGTGAAAGTGAAACGCAGCAAGCGATATAATCAGAAGAAGAGCCGGAGCTAGCCATGGTGCCAGGTTCCGGTTGCTGGTCTACCGGGAAAAGTATAAACCAATAGCTGAGCGACATCAACCTCGCTGACACTAACCGGAATTTCGGCAACTGGTACCCGGCAACTCAAAGGGCCACTCTCTCGAATGGCCCTTTGAAATTCGGTTTAATCGAATCGTTATTTTTCTACAACCTCTTTCGTAGGTTTGTTTCTCAGTAAGCTCTTATGTCTGCTGTAGCCGAAATACACCACCAGTCCGATCGCCATCCAAACAAATGCAACGGTTAGGGTATGCGCATCAAGCGCAACGATCATCATTGCGCAAACAACCGCGCCCAGGATTGGAACAAGCGGTAGTGCCGGGGATGACAGCGGAGAGCGGAACGGACGTTCAATGTTCGGTGACTTGATCCTGAGGATCCAAACCCCAATGCTCACCAGAACAAACGCGAAAAGTGTTCCGAAGCTTGTAAGATCACCTGCAACGTGTCCGGGAACAAACGCTGAGAATATGCCCACGAAAACAAACAATATCCAATTTGACTTGTAAGGTGTTTTGAATTTCGGATGCAATTCACTGAATACTTTTGGTATAAGACCATCATTTGACATGGTGTAGAAAACGCGGCTCTGGCCGAGAAGCATCACCAGGATCACCGAGGAAAAACCTGCAAGAATAGCAACAGTCACCGCAGTGGCGAGCCATTCATATCCTGGCATATAAGTGCTGATCGCGTAAGCAACAGAAGCCTCTCTTCCTTTTTCGGGATCAACAAAGTCCTGCCAGTTGGCAACACCCGTAAGCACATGTCCGAAAAGAATATAGAGAATGGTGCAAACCACAAGAGAACCGAGGATACCGATCGGCATATCGCGTTTAGGATTTTTTGCTTCTTGTGCGGCCGTTGACACGGCATCAAAACCGATGAATGCAAAGAATACAATCGCAGCGCCACCGAGGATCCCGCCCCAGCCGTGTTTGAATACACCAGAATAGTCAGCGATCACTTTTCCTGCAGAGTCAGTCACGGCAGGAGTACCTTCAGGGATCATATAAGGTGTGTGATTAGCCGGATTGATAAATTTCCAGCCTACAAAAATGAAGATCAATACAATACTCACTTTGATGAATACGATGATCGCATTCACAAATGCCGACTCAGAAGTTCCTTTGATGAGCAGCATGGTGAGGAGTAGCAGGATGACGAGCGCGGGAAGGTTGATCATTCCCTGATGCAAAACACCTGCGGAATCTGTAAAGCTTTCGAATGGCGAGTGGCACCATTCATATGGTATTCCATTCCCAAGTAATTTATTCAGATATTCGCTCCAGGCGATTGAAACTGTTGCAGCGCCAAGTGCGTATTCCATGATCAGTGCCCATCCGATGATCCAGGCCACGATCTCTCCCATCGTCACATAGCTGTAAGCATAGGCGCTTCCGGCAATTGGAATCATCGCAGCGAATTCAGCGTAGCACAAGCCCGCGAATGCGCATCCGACTGCAGCAACAATGAAAGAAATAGTTACAGCGGGTCCGGCAGCCTGGCCCGCAGCCGCGGCAGTCCTAACAAATAATCCGGCACCGATGATCGCACCAATCCCGAGCGCCACCAGGTTCACTGCGCCCAGCGTCCGCTTTAGCCCGCCCTTTTCACCATCTCCGGCTTGCGCCATCAACTGGGCTAAAGGTTTCTTGATAAACAAACTCATTATGATTCAGGTTAAGGTTTTAACTAATAGGTTTAGATACTTGAATCCCTAAAAGTAAGAAGAATAATGTATTTGGCTAACGGGCGTTTTCCCGTATTTCGAAATTTATATGTGAGCGGAAACCTTTCTTAAAGAGAGCTTTTATTTGAATCCGTGATGGATGGATTTTCAGGCACACCTGATGATCCCTCGTCAGTGGATGACGGTTGCTCCACAGCAGGGCCAGATGCCGGTGATGCAAGGAAACCCCCATCGCTCACAGCAGGCTGATTGCTGCTGCCTGAATTGGCACCGTCTACTTCGTGATCGTCACGGTGAATTTTGAAAAATCTCCGTTGAAAAAGCAGGATGATCACAACACCAACAAAGATCGAAGAGTCAGCGATGTTGAATACCGGGCTGAAAAAAAGAAAGTATTCACCTCCGTTGATCGGGAACCAGTCGGGCAGATAAAATTCGAAGATCGGGAAGAAAAGCATGTCGATCACCTGGCCATGGAACCATGGGGTAGGAGAGCCCATCGGATGATTGTGAAGCAACACACCGTAGAACGTGCTGTCGATCACATTGCCGACCGCACCCCCGAGGATCAATGCCATACACCAGAGAAAACCTGGGTGTGATTCCTTCTTGGCCATCTTAAAAAGATAATAGCCGATACCGAACATCGCGGCAATTCGAAATACAGTGAGCGCAAGTTTTCCGAATTCGTTGTTCCACCGGATCCCGAACGCCATACCCGGGTTGAGCAGATAATGCAGTCTGAACCACTCACCGATCACATTCACCTCCTGGTGCAAGTACATGAACTTGTGAACCAAAAGTTTTGATGTCTGATCGATGATAATAACAGTAAGAGCGATCAGGAAATATTTATAGATCTTCATTCGCAGGCTAAATCAAAAACCGGAGGCGCCCCGATCATTTTTTCACACTTATTTTTACTTTGAGCTGAAACTCATCCATATCTACATCTGAAGCACCAGCTACAGCATCTTTCCATTCCAGGCTGAGTGCCTGCGTTTCCACGCTGATGTAATCTTTGAATTCGGTGAGCGCAGCAGTCACCACCTCACCGTCTTTTTGAACCTCGATGCCGATCTTGTCGAGCACTTCAAGGCCCATATCTTTGCGCAGATTCTGAATACGGTTTACGAAGTCGCGGGCGATTCCTTCTTTTTTCAGCTCGTCAGTGATCTTGATATCGAGTGCCACCGTGAGTTCTCCTTCGGTAGCCACTGCCCATCCAGGAATATCTTCCGAGCTGATGAGCACATCATCCACGGACAGGTCGAATCCGCCCTTGCTCAGCTTCCCAGCTTTTTCAAGCAGGGCAATTTCTTCTTTCGACAATGAATTGATCACTGCTGAAACCTCTTTCATCTTCGGACCATATTGTTTGCCGAGCTTCGGAAGATTCGGTTTCACTTTCTTCAGTACAATGCCAGAGGTATCGTCAATGTATTCGATGCCTTTTACATTTACTTCCGCGAGAATGATCTCTTCTACACTTTTGATCCGATCGGAGAATGTGTTATCCAATACGGGCAAAAGGATCTTTTTCAGCGGAGTGCGAACCTTGATCTTGCTGTTCTTCCGGATCGAGTGAACGAGTGAGCAAATGCGCTGGGCATAATCCATCGATCTTTCGAGGTCTGCATGAATGCGGTCTTGTTCAGGTTTGACAAGGTCAGTCAGGTGTATGGACGAAAATCTAAGCGGTGTATTGTTTTTCTTTGCCGTCTCGCGGATGTTGTCGGTGAGGTTGGTGTACAACCATTCACTGAAGAAAGGCGCAATAGGGGACATGAGCTGCGACACCACGAGAATACACTCGTAAAGAGTTTCGTAAGCGGCCTTCTTGTCATCTGTCATTTGGCCCCCGCCTGCGAGTGCTGCATCATCTCTATGGCGGGCAGGCATCCAGAAACGTTTTCTGTTCAGACGAACATACCAGTTAGAAAGGTGGTCACTCACAAAGGTCTGGATCGCGCGAGCGGCTTTTGTAGGCTCGTATTCTTCATAAGCCGCGGTCACCTCGATGATCAGCGATTGAAGCTTCGAAATGATCCAGCGGTCGAGATGCGTGAGTTTATTTGACCGAACAACATTCATTTCGTCTTTCACGAATCCATCGATGTTGGCGTAAAGCGCGAAGAATGAGTAGGTGTTCAATAAGGTTCCGAAAAATTTGCGTTGGGTTTCAACGATTCCATCCAGATCGAATTTCAGGTTGTCCCAGGGAGGAGCATTTTCGATCATGTACCAGCGCACAACGTCTGCGCCATAGGTTGATAGTGCCTCAAACGGGTTGACCACGTTGCCTTTCCGCTTCGACATTTTATTGCCGTCTTTGTCGAGAACAAGACCATTCGAGATCACGTTCTTGAACGCAACACCACCGTTGCCAACTTTTTTGTTGACCGTTTTGATGAGATCGCTTGAGTCGCTAAGCATCACAGCGATGGCGTGAAGCGTGAAAAACCAGCCCCGCGTTTGATCGACACCTTCGGCAATAAAATCAGCGGGATAATTGTGTTCGAATGTGTCAGTGTTTTCAAATGGATAATGCCATTGTGCGTATGGCATCGCGCCTGAATCGAACCATACATCAATGAGGTCGGTTTCGCGATACATCGGGCTACCCGAGGCGCTGACCAGAATCACATCATCGACATAAGGTCTGTGAAGATCACCTTGCTCGATCGGTGATTTTTTTATCAGGCCTTTGGCAATCGACTTTTCAATTTCTTTGTTGAGCTGGTCGAGGGAACCGATGCAAATTTCTTCTTTACCATCTTTTGTTCTCCAGATCGGAAGAGGTGTTCCCCAATAACGCGAGCGTGAAAGATTCCAATCGACAAGATTTTCCAGCCAGTTCCCGAATCGGCCGGTGCCTGTAGATTCAGGTTTCCAGTTGATGGTCTTGTTGAGCTGAACCATTTTGTCTTTCAATGCGGTGGTCTTGATGAACCATGCATCGAGTGGATAGTAAAGCACCGGTTTGTCCGTTCTCCACGAATGCGGATAAGTGTGCTCGTATTTGCGAACATCAAAGGCTTTGTTCTCTTCTTTCAAAATGATCGAGATGATCACATCCGTGGTCTTGTATTCGGGATTGCTTTCATCATCATCGGTGTAATTTTTCACATAAAAATCATCGGCACCGAGTGGTTTGTGCGTTTTGATCTTAAAACGTTCAACGCCCTCACGAAGCTTTTCTCCGATGGCGGAAACAAATTTTCCTTTCTTGTCAACTGTGGGAACCTCGTTACCGGAGTCATCCTTCAGTGTCAATGCGGGAATTCCATTTTGTTTTGCTACGCGGAAGTCGTCTGCACCGAACGTTGGAGAAGTATGAACCACACCTGTTCCATCTTCTGTCGTGACAAAATCTCCGGCAACAACCTGGAATGCTTTATCCGCATCCGTGAGAGGTTGCAAGTATGGCATCAGTTGCTCGTAGCGAGTTCCAACAAGATCCTTCCCGGAAAATTCCAATACAATCTGGTAAGGGATCGCTTTGTCGCCCTTCTTGTATTCGTCAAGCTTGAGGTCTTTGTTTTTCTCCGGAAAATATTTTCCGACCAGATCTTTCGCAAGCACCACGCTCACGGGTTTGAACGTATAGGGATTGAACGTATTGATCTGAACGTATTTGATCTTGTCCCCAACGGCCAGCGCGGTATTTGAAGGAAGTGTCCATGGGGTGGTCGTCCAGGCGAGGATGAACACATCATCTTTCGCATTCTTGAATAGGAACTCGGACTTTGAATCTCTTTTTACTTTGAACTGTGCAACGATAGAAGTGTCTTTTACTTCTTTATAGCATCCAGGTTGATTGAGCTCATGCGAACTGAGTCCGGTTCCGTCAGACGGAGAATACGGTTGAATGGTGTAACCTTTGTAGAGAAGTCCTTTATCATAGAACTGTTTCAAGATCCACCACAGTGACTCGATGTATTCTTTTTCGTAAGTGATATACGGATTTTTGAGATCGACCCAATAGCCCATCTTCCGCGTAAGATCATCCCACTGATCTTTATACATCATGACTGTCTCGCGACACTTGCGATTGTATTCTTCGATCGAGATCTTTTTTCCAATATCGTCTTTTGTAATGCCCAGGAGTTTTTCGACCTGCAGCTCGACTGGCAAGCCATGGGTATCCCATCCGCCTTTACGTTTTACCTGGTATCCTTCTAACGTTTTGAAGCGGCAGAAAATATCTTTTACCGTACGGGCCATAACATGGTGAATACCAGGAGTGCCGTTTGCGGACGGAGGTCCTTCATAAAAAGTAAACGATTCGGCACCATCACGATTAGATACCGATTTTTCGAAAATCTGCTCTTTTTTCCAGAATTCGAGCACTTCCTCAGCAATCCGCGCGAAGTTCAGTTCCTTGTATTCTTTGTATTTGCCAGCCATGGCGATAATTAACGTAAGGATAAGGGCGCAAAGATAGCGCTCCTTATGGATTTTTGTGCGTCCGCTGCGGCCGGAAAAGTTTAAAAATGGCTGCAAGCTGCAAGCCACAAGCTGCAAGCAAACCGCGATGAGGTGATTTTCGCGAAATTTATTTGTGGCTAGACTACCGAAGCTTGCCTTGCCTGTTCCCCCGACTTGCAGCTCACGGCCATTTCATAGGAAGAGGAGCCAAGAATCTTTGATTTTCTGCGATATACCTTCGATCACTGCGGTCTCTGCTTGCAGCTTGTAGCTTGAAGCATGCAGCCTCAGCTTAACCGAATGCGAACGCTCAAACGCACTCACTCCGCAGACGAATGCCGGTTATGTATCTTGATCCGCTCCAGGTCGATCTCTTCATCCTCGTGTTCTCCGTAGAAATTCGGATCAAGTTCATCGATGAGCAGGTGCTCGCCTTTTTGCTTTTTCGGACGATCGAAAGTCATGATGAGTGCAGGCAACAGAATGAGGTTGGTAAACATCGAGATGACAAGGGTAGTGGACGTGAGCAGCCCCAGCGCGATCGTTCCACCGAAATCTGAAAACGCGAAAATGATAAAACCTGCAAAGAGTACCACCGAAGTGTACATGATGCTCTTGCCAGTTTCCATGATGCTGTCGCTCACCGCACGCGGGATGAAGAAATTGTTCGCAAGAATTTCCTGGCGGTATTTAGCCAGAAAGCGAATCGAGTTGTCAACTGAAATTCCAAAGGTAATACTGAAGATGAGCGCAGTGCTTGCTTTGAGCGGGATATCGAAGTAACCCATCAATCCCGCGGTGATCATCAGGGCGAGTAAATTCGGGATGAGCGAAATTATGATCATGCGAACATAGGCAAAAAGTGCAGCCATGGAAAGCGTGATGAGCACAAATGCCAGTAATAGACTTTCTTTCAGGTTGTCAATAAGGAATTTGTTACCCTTGATGAAGATCTTGGTTGATCCGGTGATCGAGGTCGAGATGGAATCTTTTCCTTCCGATCTGAAAATCTGTTTCATTTTCGGTTCGATGGAGTTGCTCACCAGCGAATCGAGTCTGACCGAACCGATATCGGCAATCTGGCAGGAGATGCGGAGTTTGCTGAAGGTCGAGTCGACAAACGATTTGAACAGGCCGCTGTTGTCGCTCTGGCCTTTCATATATCTTAAAATGAAAGCGGCCTCACTGCGATTCGGAAGTGAATATTGGTTCGGATTATTGTTATAGAACGCCTGCTTCGATGCCTTCACGAAGCTGATCAGGGAAAGTGGCTTGGAAACATCTGGCAATGAGTCAAGATAATTTTCGAACTCCTCGATCTTCGCGAGGTTTTTGGTGTCGAGAATGGGTCTTCGTTTTTTCGTATGGAATTCAACAACCATTTCAAGTGGCATGATCCCGCTGAAATTGGCTTCGAAAAATTTCAGGTCCTTCTTGATCGGACTTTCTTCAGGCACATCATCCACCATATACGACACGGAGCGAAGCCGCAGCATGCCGTAAGCTGATAGAATCGCCACGGCCATCGACACAACGTAGATGGCTACACGCTGACGATGCACCATCAGATCGACCACGTGAAGGAAGCGATCCATGACTTTAAAGCTCAGGTGCTTCAAGTGGCGCTCTTTAGGTGTAGGAAGCCAGCTGAAGATACTGGGGATCATCACGAGGCTGACAAAAAATAACGCCATGATGTTGATACCCGCAACGATGCCGAACTCGCGAAGAATAATAATGTCTGTGGCAAGAAGGGTGAGAAAACCGATTGCTACGGTAAGGTTAGTGAGAAACGTGGCGAGCCCCATCTTTTTCACGACCGTTGTGATTGCCTGTACTTTATCCTTCGTTTTGATGAACTCGAGGTGATACTTATTCAGCAGATAGATCGCATTTGTGATTCCAATGGTAACGATCACCGGAGGAATGAGTCCGCTGAGGAGTGTGATCTTAAAACCAAAAAGCGAAAGGGTTCCCAACGTCCATATCACCACGATTCCGATGATGATCATGGAGAACAATACCGCGCGAACCGACCGGAAGAAAATGAACATGATCAGGCCTGTGATCAATGCCGAAGCGTAGAGGAACAACGACATTTCTCTTCTCACCTGGCTAGCAACTTGCGTCCGAATGAATGGCAGGCCCGCATAGTGCAATTGGATACCTGTTGTTTTTTCAAACGCATTTCCTTCTTCAACCAGTGATGCAGTGAGCGCATCACGCAGGGAAGAATTCATCACATCTTTGTTCACCGTCACGATCGTCATCGTTGCGCCATTCTGTTCGTTCACCAGCTGACCCATGTAGAAACGCTGGTTTCGCGCAGTCTTCAGGAGACTATCAAACCGCTCGCTTGACTTCAGATTATCGGGAAAAATATTGGCGAGATAGAACCGTGAGTTGGCAGTGTCTTTCAGGATCATTTTCATCACAGGCAGCGAGATAACTTCGCTCACACCGCTGATCTGTTTTAGATTGCGCGCCAATCGTCTGTAGGCTTCGAAATTCTTCTGCTGATAAATGGAACTGTCTTTTAACCCGATGGCAATGATATTTCCGTCTTCACCGAATTGTTTCCGGAACTCCAGGAGCTGCACCATGTCCGGATCGTTCAGGGGAACTGTTCTCGCAAAGTCATAGCTCATTTGAACTTTTGAAGCCTGATAAGCCATGAACAACGTAATCACGCCAATGACCAGGATCAGCAATAAGCGATTATGAATAATGAGCCGGGCGATATTATTCCACATGCGATTAAACTAGCTTTTTGGGATGCCAAAGCTAACAATTTTGAGTGGATGATGTTCAACAAAATGTTACAGCGCAATGCCCTTGATCTTGCGAAAGAGCGACAAAGCGTGTTTATCGGTAAGTCCGGAAATAAAATCGATGATCAGCCGAAGCATGATGTAATGATCTTGGCCAGCAGCTTGAATGCCGAGGGCAATGTCATGTGGAATCAGCTTTTGCAGGTTCGAATATTTTCGATTCGATTTGCCGGTCATCACGCTTTCCCCAGCCTTTACAAATTCTTCCAGCAAGCCGGGCAGAACTTCGTGACCGGAAGCTTCGATCTCAACCACACTTCGCGCCTGATAGATCTTCTTTACGGATACATTTATGATTTCTTTCAGCGCATTTTTCGAATTGCAAACGTCAGCCAATGCCTGATCAAATTTGCCGTTCAGGATTTCATTTTCGTGCGCGAGAAAAATATCGGAACATTCTTCCATCAAGTCGCCAATAGCCAATGCGCGGAGAAATCCGATTTTTTCGGGGATGGTCTGAAGGTGCGAAAGCTTTCCGAGTTTCGCCTTATTCCGTGACAATACCCCTTCGAAAAGTTGCTCTGCTTCGGGGAATTGCACAAGGCCAAGACTGCAACCATCCTCGAGGTCGATGATGCTATAACAAATATCATCTGCGGCTTCAACCAGGAAGGCGAGCGGGTGGCGGTTCCACGAACGATCAGAAGTTTCTATCAACTGCAGCTCGCTGGCAACCGCGGTGAAAACATTTTTTTCAGATTGAAAGAAGCCAAATTTTTTCTGACTGCGCTTCGCCTTATTGCGTGCGGGAAAGTGCGCAGGACACGGGTATTTGGTAAAAGCACCAAGCGATGCATACGTCAATTTCAACCCGAATTGATTTTTATTCAGGATGCGGAACCCCTGCGCGTTGCCTTCGAAGCGGATAAGGTCTTCCCAATGAGACTCATCGACTTTTGTACGAAACGATTGCCCTGCTTGATGATCTTTGAAAAAATCGGAGATCGCATCCTCACCAGCGTGACCGAATGGCGGATTGCCGAGATCATGTGCGAGCGATGCCGCAGCGACAATCGCACCGAAATCAAACAGTGTATATTTTTGAGCGAGTGCTGCATGGCGCTGTAAGATCACTTCGCCTACGCGTTTTCCGAGAGAACGGCCTACACTGGAAACTTCAAGGCTGTGGGTAAGGCGTGTATGAACGAAATCATGTTCAGGCAGCGGATGAACCTGCGTTTTATCCTGGAGCCTTCGAAATGGATGTGAGAAAATTATCCGATCGTAGTCCTGTTCGAACGCGCTTCTCGATTGTTGAAGATTGCCATCGGACTTTTGACCCGTACGCCTCGATGAAAGAAGATTGTCCCAGTTCATGTTTTAATTTATTCTTTCAGCACAAAATCAATACACATCACTGCAGCCAGAATAAGCTGGCGCAACGGATGGTTTTCCGGCACATCAGCGCTGATTTGCAAAACATAGTTGTCGGCAGAAGTGAAGAGTTCCTTGCCGAGTTCAGACCATTTTTTAGTCACGGAAGCAAATTCACGATCATCGGCAGATACGAACCGGAAGTCCCAGCTCATCCAATGTCCTTTCAACATGCACAGCGGGCTCTCATGTGCGTCAAGCACCTGAAATTTTCCACCGATCGAGAAAAATTTCTGCCGGAATTTTCCAATGAGAATCCCATTGTTGTCAAGCACTTCAACAGTCGACAAAAACAATGAAACACCTCTTCGAACCGTGATCAATCGTTCTCCGACCGGAGTTTTAATATCAATCTCGAATGGCGTAAGACGCTTATAGTCAGTGAATCTGAATAATTTAGTGAAAAATCCGAGGCGTTCCTCGCGGCATTCCATGATCAACTGCTGCGTTTGCGGATCATAGATGTCATAGCTGTTCGATGCTTTGAAGATGCCAATCTGCTCTTTTACGAAGAACAGGTTTTTGTTGAGGACGGGGTGCATAGCGAGTCAGGGTCTGACGCGAAAGTATGAAAAAAGTAGGCAGTAGGCAGGGCAGCAGGCAAGGAAATGCAGAAATGCAGGATAGCCGTTGAGAACGCTGATTGCGCAGAGGAATCGCAGAGATAAATAATTAGAATAAGCTCTTTACGAACCTTGCATCCCTGCGTCTTCGTCCACGCGAGTTCTTTGGAGTGATGAAATAGAAATGAGTCTATACGAAGTTCAGGCTACGCGCTGTTCCCCTGAAGATCTATCGGGTCTTGCCCGAGAAGGCGGGCGAGAATTTTATACAAATCCGGAAGTTGGTTTTTGAAATCTTCGGGCCGTTCGAAAAAATTCTCTACGGCAACACTGAAGAATTCGTGTGCATCGGTGCAGGCATAAGGGCGAAAAAATGTTTGTCCCGCGAACTCGGGATCGTTGCAGATCTTCTGCGAGTACTCGTCAAATTGCTCGAGCAGTTCTGCTTCGTATGGCGGATAATCTTCGCTGCGGATAAGATTTTCGAACCGAAGTGCGTGTGCCATTTCATGCAGGCCGAGATTTTTCGAATCATTAGGTTCAATGTATCCATCTATGAAACTTTGCCATGACAGCACGATCATACCGAATCGTGGGTTGACCTCGCCTTTGTGATAACGCTTTGTAATGGATGAGTAATAATCGTTTGGGTAAACGAGGATTCGCCTGAACAACCGGAGATATACGTTCGGAAGACCGAATGTGAGTTGCACGGCAGATGCCGCGATCAGCACTTTTGCTTCAATGGTCACTTCATCTACCTGTCGGGGTATGAATTGCTTTTCGTTAACAAACTGCGTGACCTTTTTTTCAAACTTCGCTTTATTGTCTTCCGAAAGCTGTTGGTAATATTTGAAATATTTCTGAAGGATTTCCTTATAACGCTGCGGAACGGGAAGCACGAGTGTTTTAATCGGGGCCGCCTGTCTGCCAGCATAGCGATAGCCCTTGCCAACTTCTTCGCGATAGAAAAAGATCACGATAACGATCACCCCCGAAAAGATCAGAAAGGTGATCATGGCTTAGATCTTTCGAAGTATGTTATTGATTGAACATGCCTCTATGAGCTTCGTTTTCACGTCAGCAATTCGAACGCGCTCCTGTTTCATGGTATCACGGTCGCGGATGGTAACCGTATCATCTTGCAAGGTCTGGTGATCGATCGTGATACAATAAGGAGTGCCGATAGCGTCTTGCCTGCGATAACGTTTTCCGATGGCGTCTTTTTCTTCGTAGAAGCAACGTAAATAATACTTCAGCTCTTCCATGATAGTTTGTGCTTTTTCAGGAAGGCCATCTTTTTTCATCAACGGAAGGATGGCGACTTTATGCGGAGCCAACGGAGGGGGTATGCGCAGAACAACGCGTTCGCTGCCGTCCCCGAGCTTCTCTTCCTTGTATGATGATGAGAGAATAGCCAGGAAACAACGGTCGAGACCGATGGAGGTTTCGATCACATAAGGAATGTAATTCTGGTTGTCTTCAGGATCGAAATATTGGAGTTTCTTGCCGGAGAATTTTTCATGACTCTTCAGATCGAAATCTGTCCGTGAGTGAATACCCTCGAGCTCTTTGAAACCCATCGGAAAATTGAACTGGATATCGCAGGCAGCATTCGCGTAATGGGCCAGGTTCAGGTGATCATGGTAACGGTAATTTTCAGTTCCGAGCCCCAGTGCGTGATGCCACTTCAAACGTTTTGTTTTCCAATACTCGTACCATTTCATTTCTTCGCCAGGTTTCACAAAGAATTGCATCTCCATCTGCTCAAATTCGCGCATCCGGAAAATGAACTGGCGGGCCACGATTTCATTGCGGAAAGCTTTACCAATCTGTGCAATACCGAAAGGAATTTTCATGCGACCGGTTTTCTGCACGTTGAGGAAATTAACGAAGATTCCCTGTGCAGTCTCAGGTCTGAGATAGATCTTGTTTGCCTCTTCGGCAATGGAGCCGATCTCTGTTGAGAACATGAGGTTGAACTGACGCACATCGGTCCAGTTTTTCGTTCCGCTGATAGGATCTGCAATCTCGAGGTCGAGGATAAGCTGCTTCATTGCCGCCATGTCGCCAGAGCCCATCGCTTCTTTCATGCGGGCGTTTGTCTCATCGATCTTCTTCTGATACTCGACAACGCGAGGGTTTGTGGAGATAAACATCTCGCGGTTGAATGATTCTCCGAAGCGCTTGCCGGCCTTCTCAACTTCCTTCTCGATCTTCTCTTCCATTTTCGCAATGGCATCCTCGATCAGTACATCGGCACGATAGCGCTTTTTTGAATCTTTGTTGTCAACCATCGGATCGTTGAAGGCGTCTACGTGGCCTGAGGCTTTCCAGGTAGTCGGATGCATAAAAATGGCAGCATCGATCCCGACAATATTATCATGCAACAGTGTCATGAACTTCCACCAGTATTCTTTGATGTTGTTCTTCAATTCAGCACCGTTCTGTCCGTAATCATATACGGCACTCAGTCCATCGTAGATCTCGCTTGAAGGAAAGATGAAACCATACTCTTTCGCGTGGGAGATAACATTCTTAAATAAATTGTCTTCTTGATTCGCCATAAGGGGACAAAGATAGTGGCGAAGCTGAAATGATCAATGATCGATGACCAATAAACAATGACCAAATTTCAATAATCAATTAACGCAGGTTCACGGTGGACAGTTGACAGTTTGCGGCATGTTGTCCGTATTGCTGTGAACGGTGAACAGTCAACCTGTGAACTTTGCCCCGCTTCGAAGTCGTTGGTTTTGTTTGATTATTGAAAACTGGTGATTGGTTATTTAAAACCGCCCACCTGTTAGCCGCCAGCCTCACTCGTTGGTTTCAGGATCAGCACAGATGGTGTGTTCGTCAGCCAGCTTTGTCGGATCCGGGTGAGGTCTTTCCAGCCGGAATAGCTCACCATCACGAGGTTGAATCCATTGAGGAATTCTGTAGAATGGCTGTGATGCTCGTAGATATCCACCTGCACTTTATTTTCATTTTTGATCTTCTCGATCGCCATGTTGAAGATCGTGTTGTTGCGAATGAGCCGATTCGGATCGGAGAATGTGACTTTCGCATCGTTGTTCTGGATGAATCTTTCTGCAAATGAGATCAGGAAGAGATCACTGAAGTCCTGAATGGTGACGAGAATGCGGTCGGCAACTTCGAAATCACGATCGACCAGAACCCCAACATGCCCGGAGGTTTCTTCCAGGAAGCTTTTTACTTTTCCCCCCACGAGGTCTTCACTGAATACCGAATGTGAACTTCCAACAAGCAACAGCTCATATTTTCCTTTTGTGGCTTCGCGAATGATCTCTTTGTTAATATCGTTCGTTGCGCGGTATATCGTTTTGATCTTGATCCCAAGATTTTGTGCTTCGTGTTTTACCAAACGAAAACTCTCCTGCTCATACTCTTTCGCTTCTTTTGGGTTAATGTCTGCACTTGGCGTGAGGTGGAAAGCCGTGATGTCTGCTTCATGGATGTGCCTGTGCGTGAGTTGATCGGCCAGTCGCAAAAGTTTTTTTCCTTTGATAGCCGGCCCGAACGAGATCAATATCTTGAATAGATTGGCTTTCGTCTGCGCGACACCTTGCGCATCTTTCTCCGGGAATAAATAATTGATGAGGTCTAGTGCCGGGCCTGTCATGAACGTAGTAACAAGCGCCATGATCACCAACATTGCAAATATTTCCGGTGTGAGCACGCCCAGGTCGTAGCCGATGTTAAGCACAATGAGCTCCATCAGGCCCCTTGTATTCATCAAGGCACCGATCGAAAGGCTTTCCTTCCACGTCTGGCCAACAAACTTTGCCGAGAACGTGCTGCCGCCAAATTTTCCGAGAACGGCCGTAAGGATAATGAGCCCGCACACAACCCACAAATGCGACTCATTAAGAAGGCCGATCTGTGTGCGAAGGCCGGTGAACACAAAAAATAGTGGAAGAAGAAGCACCAGGCTTACATCTTCAACTTTGTCCATCAGGATTTTTCTGAAGTTAAAGTGTGGAGGCATGATCACACCTGCCAGAAAGGCTCCGAACAGGGCATGGATGCCGATGATCTCGGCTGCGTAAGCGGAGAAAAGCAAGACTAAGAAAGACAGCGCAACAATCGGCTTGCTGATGATCTCTCTGTCTGAGTACACATTTCCGATCCGTTTTAAGATCGGGTGAACGATGAAGATCATTCCAAGCACGTAGGCTATCGCAAGGGCGAGTGTGAACAGCGCGCTTACAAACGTTCCTGCTTTAACGATAGCAATTACGGCAGCCAGAATGCACCACGCGGTCACGTCATCGGCAGCGGCACAGGTGATGGCGATGCTTCCAAGTTTTGTTCGGGTAAGGTCGCGCTCCTGGATCACGCGTGCCAGCACGGGAAAGGCTGTGATACTCATGGCAATTCCCATAAATAAAGAGAAGGATGTAAACCCGATATTTTCAGGAGCAAAATCCTGATACAGGTAATAGGCGAGACCCATACCGAGGAAATAAGGAATGATGATGCTGGCATGACTGATCACAACGGCATCATGTGCCTGGTTGCGCAGCACTTTCAGGTCGAGCTCCATGCCGATCACAAACATAAAAAGGATCAATCCGACCTGACTCAGGAACTGAAGATTGGGAAGTGATCCAGCCGGAAAAAGAAATCCCGAAACGTCAGGAAAAAATAATCCAAGTAAAGATGGGCCCAGCGCGATGCCTGCAACAATTTCTCCGATCACTGTAGGTTGACCGATCTTGTTGAAAATGAAACCAAAAGTTCGCGATACAACAATGATCGAGGCAATCTGAAGAATTAATGTTGCCAGCGGATGAATCAGGTTGTGAAGAAATGAATCCTTAAACAGATCGAATGGAGCATGCGAAACGTTTTCCGGGGCCCCGATCTGTTCGACAACGCGGGAACTTTCAAGCTTCGATCCCTGCACGGTGATGAAATACATCAATGCACCGAAGACGATCAGGACGAAAATGTAAAATATGAGAGTTCTGCTGTTCTTCTGGCTCATCTGTAAAATGATGGGCTCAAAAATAACAAGTCGATAACGAAGAAGCTATCACAATTTTGAGCGAAATGGATCAAAGCGACTTCGCGCGGTTCCAGTAAACGTCCATTTCGTCAAGCGTCATTTCACCAAGTTTTTTGCCGTCTTTCGCGGATTCAGTTTCGAGATACTGAAATCGTTTGATGAATTTTTTATTGGTGCGTTCCAGTGCTTCTTCAGGATCGATATCGATGAAGCGCGCATAGTTCACCAGTGAAAAAAGAAGATCGCCAAACTCGGCCATCGCTTTTTCTTTGTTGATCGCTTCGTTGGCTTCAGCATTGAATTCTTTTTTGAACTCGCACATTTCTTCTTCCACCTTCTCCCAAACCTGCTCTTTCTTT
>CBHROW010000026.1:0-23950 GCA_966080355.1 uncultured Chryseosolibacter sp. | reverse complement strand
GATAAAAGGTCACATCAAAATTCAAATCATTGATCACACTTTCAACCAATGGATACGATTTGATGATATAGGTTTCATTGAGATAGTTTCGATTGAAATTTACAAGTGGATTATTGTAGATCAATTCCGCACCACTAATATCATCCTTCTCTTTAACGATAAGTGATGCGGTAACAGGATAGACTCGTGCCGAATAACGGTTCTTAATGAATGCAATGGTAAATGCAAGCAATACAGACAAAACGATGAAATACCAATAATTCAACGCTCTGAATAAAACGCGTTTAATATCAATATCAAACCCACCGGAAGCCTGTTCCGACTGTGCCTGATGAAGAGATGTGTTTTCCAATGCTAGTTAGTCAGGTTGATGGTTAGAATTATTAAAGAAACCGTTGAAACTATTAATGACAAGTTTTGCGCGAAATATCTTCTAAAGGGTTTTTGCCGAAGAGCAGGAACAATGATCACATCGTTCTGATAGACGTAAAAATAAGGTGACTTGATAAAATTCTCATCAAGGAGATTTACGTATTGAACTTCGGTCTTGCCACCAATTTGGCGAACAAGCTTGATGTTTGACCGATCAGCAAATTCGCCCAATCCTCCTGCCTGACCGATTGCCTCGAGCATGGATACACGATTATTCACGAGAGTAACGGTTCCTTCTCGTGCAACCTCTCCAAGAATCGTAAAACGATAGTTCAACAATCTCACTTTGACTACAGGTGATTCCAGATGCAGATTTGCCAATGCTTGCAATTTATCCTGAGTTTCAAAAACCGTCAGCCCCGCAACTTTTACTTTGCCAATAACCGGGAATGGTAAATAACCGTGTTCATCAATCAATTCGCCAATAATAAGCACATTCGGTCCAGTCATGTTCATTCCACCAATCTGAAGCTTTTGGGATAGGAAGTCGTATTTGTCATCAGTCAGGCTTTCAAACCTTACAGAAAGCAAATCATTGGGTTGAAGGTGGTACTGAAACGTGTCAATCGCGTAACTTCTCAAAACTGTATCCTTCAATAAACCCTTTCGGTTAACATCGTTCTTCTGCAGAAGAACTGACTTCTTGTTCGAGACACATGCGCTTAGCAAGATGACTACAACAAGAAAATATAAAAGGCGCATAGGCTGATCTTAAGACGTAAATATAAAAGGAAGAATTAAACTAGCTGAATCCAGTTTGGTCATTCAAAGCTTCGCCTCCTCAGTCCCATTGGGAAGAGTCGGTGATTGAAACTCCACTTCAGACAGAATAACTACAATGTCCCGTCTGTCCTTGTCCAAAGCCATAGCGCCTTATCGTGCGCCAGACTTTTTTTATTTTTTTCGAACTCGTCCGGGCTAAGCACCAATGCTCTGATCTTTCGGTGAATCAGGTTTTCAGCTTTAGTAACATAGCCGTGCAGATTCGCAGAATTGATGTCCCCCACCAGCACCAAGTCGATTATTCCACTGTCTTTGCCCAAAGCATAGTCACCGGTGATAAAAACCAGCTCAAGTTTGCCAAGGCGATCAATTGCGTTATTGACAATGTTGTCGATAATCTTATCGATACCCATGTACTTGTGAATAAGGCGCTTCAGCTCCGGATAGAGCGGATGATTGATATTGGCGCTGTATTCAATGATGTTGCCTTTACCGTTTGAAACCAGGTAGCCGGCTTTAGAAAGATTGGTAAGCTCGTGTCGGATGGCGTTCGTTGACTCTCCAAACTCCTCCGCCAGCCCACGCAAATGGGCTTTCGAATGACTGTTAAGAAAGAATTTCAACAGCATCTTGACGCGCGTACGGGAGGTAATGAGGTGTTCGAGCACGGTTCAAAAATACATAAATGAGTAATATTCTTACTCTTTTACGTACCTAATTAGTTGATATTATAGCTTTTTGAGCAGGAAAGCAGGTATTTCAACCCGCATGGATTGATTTATCCCTTCGAGTGCAATCACAAAAGTCTTGACATCAGTTGACCCAGTTATTGCACCGATTAGCCCTTTCAACGGGCCATCAATGATTTCCGCTTTATTTCCCTTAATTAAATTGTGCTGATCAATGTGACCGGATTGAACAAAAAAACCTGTTTCGAGAAATCGCTGAATAAGTTTCAACTCGTGTTCATGAAGAATTGCCGGCTTGCCCTCCAGCCGCACGGGCCAGGAAATTCCTGGTGTCTGCAAAATCTCCGGGATTTTGTGCTCGTCCTCACGCACAAAGATGTAGGAGTTGAAGAGCGGAACTTCAATCTTTTTCTTTCGGTCACTCCATTGTCTTACAACAAATTGCGTGGGAAGAAAAACTTCAAAACCAGAGCGTGTGAGGAGCTCTTCTACTTTTTTTTCGTGCCTGCTTTTGGTGTAGAAGACAAACCATTTCTTGTTCACGGAATGGACTTTGTATTAGGGTTTCTTCGCAAAGTAAACGAATACCACCCTTCCATCATAGGAACATGCACATAAGTTTCATCACCTAAATATTCCCAACCAGCTTGATGAAGTTTATTAAGAACGAGCATCGGAGACATCGTTGGTTTGATCTCAATGCCATTGATGGTTAGCTTTTGCTTCTTCATATCAGTGCTGGCCGGATCAACAATGCCGAAGTCGATCATGTAGACAGGCTTAAACTCAGCTTTATCTATGTAATAAAGAAACTGAATGTATTGAATCGCCTTATCGTCATTGACATTTTTAGCGTCAACCAAAACTTGTCCGTATGCAGGTGATAGCAGGGCGAAGAAAATGAATGATAACTTGGCAAAAACGTGTTTCATATCCCAACGTTGAACTTTTACTTACCGTAAAAATTCACGTACCAGGGGTACAGCTTTTTTAGGCCATCACGAAATTTCACGGCCGCCTGGTATTGAAGCCGCTCTTTTATTTTTGTTATATCAGCTTTGGAATGGCGTATGTCTCCGGCTCGCTGCGGCCCATGGATGGCTGTAATCTTGTTTCCGGTGATCGCACGGAGAATCTCCACCATCTCGTTCAATGTGGTCTGCTCTCCACACGCAACATTATAAACCTGGTTCAGCGCTTCGGCATTGTTACTGAATAAGGCCAGTATATTTGCCTGCACGGCATTATCAACGTAAGTGAAGTCTCTGCTTGTCTCCCCGTCTCCGTTGATCACCGGCTGTTTGCCTTCGATAAACGCTTTGCAGAACAATGGAATCACTGCCGCATATGGATTATCAGGACTTTGCTTAGGCCCGAAAACATTAAAGTACCGTAAGCCAATATAATCGAGTCCATAAGTTCTCTTGAATACATCGGCATACAGTTCAATGGCAAACTTGGTGATGGCATACGGGCTCAACGGTCTGCCTATACGCTCCTCTTTTTTCGGAAGCTCCGCACTGTCGCCATAGGTACTGGATGAACAGGCAAGTATTACGCGCTCAATTTTATTTTCGACTGAGGCGTGTAAAATATTCACCGTGCCATCAATGTTCACCTTTGTAGTTCGCATGGGGTCTTTGATCGATCTGGGCACAGAACCCAGAGCGGCCTGATGCGAAACAAGATGAAACCCTTTCAGTGCGGATAACATTGAATCGTAGTCGCAGATGTCAGCGTTTACAAATTCAAACTTCGGATTTCCTTCGAACTCACGGATGTTATCGTAATATCCGTTCGACAGATCATCGACTACCCGAACGAAATCGACTCGTGGATCTTGCAACAATTTTTCTGTGAGATTCGAGCCGATAAAACCAGCTCCACCTGTGACAACAATACGTTTACCTGCCATTCGCAACTTTATTGAACATCAAAGGTATATAAAAAAAGCATCAGCGTTAGGCGGTCGAGGACGCTAAAAGCGTTTCAAGAAAATTTCCACGCGAGAAAAGACGGATTGAGCAAATCGGGTTTGTTGTATATGAGCTCCTGCTGAGAATCCTTTTGGAAAACTGCTATCCCAACTTCATTGCAGATAGCATGAGCTGCCGCTGTATCCCATTCCATCGTTGGAGCGAATCGCGGATAGACATCGGCCTCGCCCTTCACCAAAAGCATGAATTTCAAGCTACTGCCCTGGGAGACTAAGAGTGGGGCCGTTAGCGAGGCTACAAACTGCTCCGTTTCCTGCGTTACGTGAGAACGCGAAGCCACCACCCTGAGCCCTTCCCTTGACAAATTCACCTTAGCCGGTGGCGAAATTGGAGCGGTATAATCTTCTCTCTTTAACCAAACGCCATGACCCTTTGCAGCGTAAAAGGTTTCGCCCGATACGGGTACAGATACAACACCCAGCACCGGTCGCTGTGTCTCTATCAACGCGATGTTCACCGTAAATTCCCCATTCTTTTTGATAAATTCTTTTGTCCCGTCCAGCGGGTCCACCATCCAGAAACGATCCCAGTTTTTTCGAACCTCATAGGGAATATTTTTCCCTTCTTCACTCAAGATCGGCAAGTCGGTAACGCGCAGTATGGCAGAAATTTTTTCGTTTGCTCTGCGGTCTGCCAGGGTCAAGGGAGAATTATCGCCTTTGACTTCTGCTTGAAAATTACCGGAGTTGTAGACATGAAGAATCTCCTTCACGGCCTCCTCAGCAGCGTGAATGGCGAGGGGAAGTAACGCGCTTAAATCGATGTTGTGAGGCATATTCACAGCTTGTTTCGAATTTGAATCTTGGTGCCGGGAAGCTGGCAATTGGATCCTTGTCAGACAATCATTCCAGCCGCAACGGTTTCATTAGTTCCCTCATCTACCAGGATCAAGCTTCCTGTAATTCGATTCTTGCGGTAGCTGTCGAAGAACAAAGGCTGGGCTGTGCGTATTTTCACGCGGGCAATATCATTCATCCCAAGTTGCTCCACATTTTCAATACGACTGAGTGAATTGATGTCGAGTTTGTATTGAATTTCTTTCAAAACTCCTCGCACTTCACGTGTCGTATGTTTGATGTAGAATTTGGTATTCAGGCTTACGGGCCTTTGATTCATCCAGCAAAGCATAAGATCGATGTCTTGCTCAGACTGCGGAAAGTTGTTCGGCTTGGCGATAATATCACCGCGACTGATGTCTATCTCATCGGCAAGTGTTATGGTTACCGACATCGGTGCAAACGCCTCGTCAATTTTTTGTCCGCCAAAATCGATAGACTTGATAGAAGAATTGAATCCGGAAGGAAGAACGACCACTTCATCGCCAGGTCGGAAGATGCCGCCCGCCACGCGACCTGCATAACCCCGGTAGTCGTGAAATTCATTCGACTGAGGCCGAACAACATATTGTACGGGAAAACGACTGTCGATGTGGTTGTGGTCACTTTCAATATGGACCGTCTCGAGCATATGCATCAGTGTTGCTCCCTGATACCAATTCGTGTTTTCTGATCGATTCACCACATTGTCTCCGGCCAGTGCGCTGATGGGAACAAATTGTATATCCGATACCTCGAGCTTGGAGGAAAACGCTTTATAGTCTTCAACGATCTTCTCAAATACACTCTCGTCATAATTGACCAGATCCATTTTGTTAACGCAAACTATGATATGGGGAATCTTTAACAGAGATGCAAGGTAAGAATGCCTGAAAGTTTGTTCGACAAGGCCTTTGCGGGCATCGATCAGAATAAGTGCGAGGTTAGCAGTTGATGCGCCCGTCACCATGTTGCGTGTATACTGAATGTGACCCGGTGTATCGGCAATGATGAATTTTCTCTTCGGAGTGGCAAAATAGCGATAGGCGACATCGATCGTAATACCCTGCTCGCGTTCAGATTTCAATCCGTCCGTGAGCAGCGAGAGATCAACATAATCAAAACCCTTTTTTGCACTTGACGCTTCTACCGCCTCGAGCTGATCTTCAAAAATGGATTTGCTATCGTATAGCAGTCTACCGATCAATGTAGATTTTCCATCATCGACTGAACCTGCGGTTGTAAAACGAAGCAGTTGGTTATGCGTTACTGACATTGTTGCTAGCTCTTATTTATCACATTTATTTCGATCACTTTGCGGTTTTAGTTGTAGCCGTCTCCCGATAACTATAAACTATAACCTTAGAAGTATCCACTTTTTTTCCTATCCTCCATCGCGGTTTCGGAACGCTTATCATCATGGCGCGTGCCCCGTTCGGTTTTGCGTGAAATAGAAATTTCTGCTATGATCTTTTCCACAGTGTCGGCATCGGATTCCACCGCACCTGTGATCGGCATGTCGCCACACGTTCTGAAGCGAACGCGCTTCTTCATCGGTGCTTCATCCGGTTTCAGCTTCAACCAGGGTGACGTTGAAAGTATCGCGCCATCCCGAACGATCACTTCCCGATCATGCGCATAATACAATTTAGGGATCGGAATGTTTTCCGAATAAATGTATTGCCACACGTCCATCTCCGTCCAGTTCGAGATCGGGAAAACGCGAAAATGTTCACCGATGTGCTTGCGTCCATTGAAAATGTTCCACAACTCAGGTCGTTGATTTTTCGGGTCCCACTGTCCGAATTCATCGCGGTGCGAAAAGAAACGTTCTTTCGCCCGGGCTTTTTCTTCATCTCGTCTTGCCCCGCCCATCGCTGCATCGAACTTGAATTTTTCGATCGTGTCGAGAAGGGTTACGGTTTGCAATGCGTTTCGGCTTGCGCTAAAGCCAGTCTCCTCTTTAACACGGCCTTTATCGATGCTTTCCTGCACCGATCCAACCACGAGCTTTACTCCAAGCTCACCGATCAGCCAATCGCGATATTCCATTGTTTCAGGAAAATTGTGACCCGTATCGATATGCACGAGTGGAAACGGAATTTTTGCTGGGTGAAATGCCTTACGGGAAAGATATGCAAGCACGATCGAGTCTTTGCCGCCAGAGAACAATAGCGCAGGTTTTTCGAATTGCGCAACAACTTCACGAATCACATAAATGGCTTCGGCTTCAAGTTCTTTCAAGTGACTGAGATAATACTGGCTCATGCTGGTTGCTGGATTCTGGCCGGTAGGCCTTGGTGAAAATCAAAGTTCAAATTTTATCCTGGGTAATACCGTCTTCAATAACGCATTGATCGACTGATCAACACTCAATTGATCTGTGCGCAAAACGAGGTCGGGCGAAAGGGGTCGTTCGTATGGCGAATCAATGCCCGTGAAATTTTTAACCTCACCCGCCCTCGCTTTTTTATAAAGTCCTTTCACATCGCGCTGCTCGCAGACTTCCAGCGGTGTATCCACAAATACCTCCAGATAATTCTCTTTTCCAACGATGGATTTTACTTGCTGGCGATCTTGTTCGAAAGGAGAAATAAAAGCCGACAGCACAACCAACCCCGCGTCCAGCATCAGTTTTCCGACTTCACCAATCCTTCGAATGTTTTCGATACGGCCGGCATCGGTGAAAGTAAGGTCCTTATTCAATCCCGTTCGGACGTTGTCCCCGTCCAACAAATACGTTTTGAATCCCATTTGAAAGAGTTTCGCTTCGAGCAGGACAGCAAGCGTTGACTTCCCCGATCCGGACAAGCCCGTAAACCAGATCATCAGCTGGTTCTGCTTGAGCAGTTGGCTCCGATCAGCTGAAGTTACTTTGGTTTGAATAGGATAGAGATTGGTCACGTCAAATCAAATGATAATACCATGAAATAAAACCAATACAAATTAAGGTATAAAGCACAGTGAGCGGTCCGCCTACACGAAGAAAATCTTTGAACGTATAGCCGCCTGGTCCATAGACCATCAGATTCGTTTGATACCCGATGGGCGTCATGAAATCTCCGGATGCCGCGAATGCTATGGCAGCAAAAAAAGGTGTGTAGCTCAAATGCATTTGTTCCGCAATCGACATCGCAATAGGAAAAACGATCGATACCGCAGCGGCATTGGTTATCAGCGCGGTGAGAAAAATCGTGACTAAAAAAAGAGACGCCATCACCGCCATTGGTCCAAGGATGGCTCCGCCACGGATCAGACCTTGTGCGATGAGATCTGCTGTGCCGGATTTTTCAAGCGCCACGCCAATGGCCAGAGAACACACAAGGATCATCAAAAGACTCAGATCCAGCTCTCTTCGTATTTCAGAAAGATTCAGGACACCGAAAAAAACGAGGCAGGCCAAAATGACGAGGCACGCCTGAAACAAAGGAAGTATGTCAACGATGCCGGCCAAAAGCAAAGCAAAACTTGCGATACCCAGTGGCACCTTCCATTTTGGAGTTTGATCAGCGATCCGTTTGGGCATCGAAAGAAAGAAAAGATCTTTCTCATGATGATCGTTGGCGTTCATGTTCGAGAGCAGCAACAAAAAATCGCCTGCCGATATCTGCATCTCGCCCACTCTTCCCGGAACTCTTTTCCCGTTGCGATGGATCGCGATGATGGATGAACTGAATTTTTTCCGGAAGTCAGAGTCTTTGATCCGCATTCCAACCAATGCCGAGTTTGCGGGAATTACCGCCTCCACAAAATTGAATTGCTCCTCCGCATCGGAAACGGTTTCCTTCGGTATAGTCAACCCGTTATCTTCTTTAATGAGCTTGTAGATCGACTGTGTATTGCCGGAAAAGAAAAGTGCATCGCCAGCCTCAAGAATTTCTTCGGGCGACACCGGTGAAATTACCTTTTCATCGCGGATGATCTCGACCAGAAAAACATCCTGAAGATTCCGCAAGCCTGCATCTTTCACGGTCTTACCGATCAGCCGGGAATTGCCGGTGATCTCTGTTTCTACAATGTACTCCTTCAGGTTACCTCTCAGCATCTCGATCTCATTCGCATTTGTGGGCAACAGGTTGTATCCAATAAAATAAAGGTACGCCCAGCCACAGATCGTTACCAGCAAACCGAGATACGCGAAGTCTTCAAAACCCAGGAGTGGCAGTTTGTACTCTGCGATCAGACCGTTCAAAACCAGATTTGTCGAAGTACCGATGACAGTGATCATGCCGCCCAGGATTGTGGCAAACGAGAGCGGTATGAGAAACTTCGATGCCGGATTTCCCGTGCGTTCAGACCAGTCTTTGACATAAGGTATCATGAACGCAACAATGGGTGTGTTGTTGAGAAATGCCGAGATGGTTGAAACAAAGGCCATCATTCGAAACAAGAAAGCTTTGGGTTTCAGGTTGCGATCGAACAGTCTACCAAAGAGTTCCGCACCATATATGGCCCGTATGCCGGCAGTTGTTACTACCAACACAAAAATCAACACAATCTGCTGATTGGAGAGGCCGCGCAAGATCTCAGCGGGCGTCAGGATACGTCCCAACAACAAAGCGATCGTTGCAATGAAAAACGTAAGCGATGGATTGAACCATTCGCGATACAATGCCAATACCAAAAAAATTACCACACCCAGCACATAGACCTGGGCAAAACTTAAGTCCACTTAGCCTGTAGAATTTACGGGGCTAAACTAGTCGAAAATGTTGGAAAAAGGAAATCGTGGAGTTAGGGCCCGCACGCGAGTTTCGTAGAAAAGAACCTTAAAATGTTCGTCCTATCTCCCAAACGGCCTTGATCATCTTTAAAAATCCTTCCATCTGATCCAAGGGAATCATGTTGGGTCCATCGCTTAGTGCTTTGTCAGGATTGGGATGTGTTTCGATGAAGAAGCCATCAACTCCGGTAGCTGCGGCTGCGCGCGCAAGGAACGGAGCAAATTCGCGCTGGCCTCCGGATGAACCACCCTTGCCTCCCGGCTGCTGAACGGAATGTGTAACGTCAAATATCACGGGCGAAAATTGACGCATGATAGGAAGGGATCGCATGTCGACCACGAGTGTATGATATCCAAAGCTAGCGCCACGCTCGGTAAGCAACACATTGTCGTTCCCCTCGCCTCTCACTTTGTCGACCGCGTATTTCATATCTTCAGGCGCCATGAATTGCCCCTTTTTAATCTTGACGGTTTTTCCAGTGCGGGCCGCAGCTTTAAGTAAATCGGTCTGACGACACAAAAATGCAGGAATCTGCAACACATCAACAACCTCTGCAACCTCTGCACATTGATACGACTCGTGAACATCCGTTACAATGGGAACTTTCAATTCTTTTCTTACACGAGCCAATATCTCGAGACCGCCTTCCTTAGAAGGTCCGCGATACGATCCTGATGAGGTCCGATTCGCTTTGTCAAAAGATGATTTGAAGACGTAACTGATATCAAGTTTTTCACAGATCGCCTTTACAGTCGAACCAGTTTCCATACAAATATCGTAGCTCTCAGCCGCGCATGGCCCGCCAAAGAGCACCATCTTTCCCGTACCGATCTCTATTGATGAGCCTACACTAACAGGCTTTGTAAATTTCTCCATGATCTTGATAGAATTATCCTTTAATAATATTCTCAAATAAACCTTTTGCCGTGAGTACCAAATCTCCTACTTCACGCAGTACCCCCATCCCTCCCTTCGCGTATGTCACCAGGTCGACCTGTTCCTTTAAATAATCGAAGGTATCTGCCGGGCAAACGCTGAAACCTGCCAGGCGAAACACAGGGAGGTCGTTGATGTCATCACCAATGAACACCACTTCCTTCGATTTGAGCTTATAATGCTTGACAAGCTTGTCGAACACAAGGGCTTTATCCACAATGCCCTGATGACAAAAATCAACCTTCAATTCAGCGCAGCGCTTAGTGACTGCAGCCGATTCCCGGCCTGAGATCGCCCCCATGACAATCCCCGCCTTTTTTAGATGACTGACAATGAGCCCGTCTTTTACATTAAAGCTTTTGATCTCGCGACCCGTGTCATCGTAAATGATCCGTCCGTCCGTCAATACGCCATCTACATCGAAAAAAATTGCTTTGACGAGAGATGCTTTTTTAACTTGTTCTTTACTGTACCTTGGCAAGCGTGAAGTGAGATTAGTTCCGCAAAATAAATTGAATAGTTGCCGAAAATTAGGAAAAGCTTTTTACTTTATTAAACCTAAACCCCGAGCCCATCATGAAAGTTGTCAAGTTTTCGCTTTCGCTGATCGTCACCGTTGCGCTGGTCATTCTGCTCAACAACGGATGGATGATCGGAAAAATTCCAATACCTCCTCTCGGCAAATTTCTAGACCCATTCCACGGCTTTTGGCAGAACATTGAATCAACCGATGAGCGATTTGAAGGGGAACTGACAATCCCCGGACTAAAAGCTCCGGTCACCATCACGTTCGATAGCCTGATGATCCCACACATCTTCGCGCAAAATGACGATGACCTCTATCTCGCACAGGGCTACATCACCGCTCGTCATCGACTGTGGCAAATGGAATTTCAAACTCATGCCGCAGCAGGACGCGTATCTGAATTCATTTCGAGTGACGCAGTGCTCAACTTCGATCGATCACAGCGGAGACTCGGAATGAGCTACGGAGCGAGGCGCGCGCTCAAGTTCATGGAGTCTGACAGCACGACCAATCGTCAGGTGAAAAAGTACACCGAAGGGATCAATCGTTATATAGAGTCATTGTCCTACAAAGATCTACCCTTCGAATACAAACTCCTCGACTACGCCCCGGAACCCTGGACACCTTTCAAATGCGCACTTCAATCTAAAAACCTCGCAAAGACGCTGAACATTGGCGACAAGGATATGGAGATGACCAACACACTCAAGCTGTTTGGGAAAGAAGTAGTTGATCTTTTATTTCCGGACGATGAGCATGTCGGTGATCCCGTTGTCGACAACCCGGGCGGGTGGAAGTTCAAACCGATCAATATCGATACGGTCGCCCTTGCCATGCCAACGGATCTCATCAAGATCGATAAACTTCCCGGTCCTGATCCGACAACCGGCAGCAACAACTGGGCTGTTTCAGGGTCACGTACAACCACTGGTTCCCCTTTGCTTTGTGGCGACCCTCATCTCACGCTCAGTTTACCTTCGATCTGGTATGCCGTTCAGCTGAATGCTCCGGGCATTAATGCTATGGGGGTTTCGCTGCCAGGAGCGCCAGGCATCATCATTGGTTTCAACGATTCCATCGCGTGGTCTATGACAAATGCACAACGGGACCTTGTCGATTGGTTTAAGATCGAGTTTGAAGACAAGCGCAAAGACAAATACATGCTCGATGGAAAATGGATCCCGACCGAGAAAGTTGTGGAGGAGATCAGGATCAAAGGCAAGCCTGCATTTTACGACACTGTTAGCTATACCTATTGGGGGCCTGTCACTTACGATGAATCCTTCCATGCAGAGAACAACTTGAATGGCTATGCGTTCCGATGGATTGCGCATGATCAATCAGAGGAGATCATGGCGCTGTACAAACTCAACCGCGCAAAAAATCACGCAGACTATATGGATGCGCTCGATCACTTCGCATCGCCCGCGCAGAACTTTGTGTTTGCTTCAGTGTCGGGCGATATCGCTATGCGTGTACAAGGTCGTTTTCCCGTAAGGCGCAAAGAGGAAGGCAAATTTGTGCTTGACGGAAGCAAAAGCAGCAACGGGTGGCAAGCTTTTATTCCTAACGGACAAAATGTGCAAACTAAAAATCCTGTGCGCGGCTTCGTGAGTTCTGCAAACCAGATGCCGGCCGACAACACTTATCCCTATTACGTGACAGCCACGAGTTACGAAGCCTATCGAAACAGAAGGATCAACCAGGTGCTCAGTCAATTGACCCAGGCCAGTGTCTCCGATATGATGCGATTGCAATCGGATAACCTGAATCTGAAAGCAGCGGAGAGTCTACCTGCGTTCCTCAGTAATCTCGATTCTGCGGGCCTGCAGGGAGAAGAGCTTACCGCGTATATGATTTTGAAAAGCTGGAATTACGTGAACGATGCAAATTCCGTTGGCGCTACTTACTATGAAGCCTGGTGGGATAATCTCATGCCTTTGTTGTGGGATGAATTTGAAAAACAAGGAGTCACATTAAAGAGACCGACTACATTTCAAACGATCAAGTTGATCAAAACACAGCCGACACTGGGTTTCTTCGACATCGAAAAGACCAGTGAAAAAGAAACCGCGCGGGAAGTCCTCCGGAAGGCATTTTCACTTGGCGTGGAAGACGTTGCAAAATTTAAACATGAACATGAGGGGAAAGCGGAATGGTCGACTTACAAAGGGTCATTTATCGGCCATTTGATCCCCGGAATGAAGGCACTCTCTGTTCCGGTCGCCACCGGAGGAAACCATGACATTGTGAACGCACATTCAACAACCCAGGGGCCATCATGGAGAATGATCGTAAGCCTGGAAAAATCAGGCGTGAAAACGTGGGCGACTTATCCAGGCGGACAATCCGGCAATCCCGGCAGCGCCCATTATAATGATATGCTCGGCCGATGGACAAAAGGAGAATATTTTAACATGGTTTTCCAGCATAAACCTGACGATTTGAAAGAACGCGTCCTCACTTCAACAACATTAACCCCGGAGAAAAAATGAAATTCGCGATACAATTGATATTTATCATTCTCGTTGCCTTTGTGCTGGAATTGTTTCTGCCATGGTGGAGCGTTGCCATCGCTTCGTTTGCAGGCGGAATGCTCTTCAATACCCGTTTTAATTTTGGCGCGGGCTCTCTGGCCATCGCGATTCTCTGGACGATAAAAGCATTGATGATCGATAGCTCAGCTGCAGCTCCGCTTGCCGAGCGGGTCGCCACCATTTTCACCATCAGCAAACCGATCTTGTTTCTTGTCATGGCCATACTGGGTGGGCTGGTCGGTGGTTTTGCCGCGATGACCGGATCAGCGCTTAATAAATCGAAACGGAGAACATATTATTGACTTATGATCCGCCTTACACTTGTGCTGATTTGTTGTGTGACGCTGACAGGTTTCGCACAAAATTTTGCCGGCACAAAAAAGCTGAATGGAGCAAATCTCTTCGTGTCAATAAAAGGCAAAGGCGAAACGCTTGTTGTATTACACGGTGGGCCGGGACTTAATCACAGCTATTTCAAGCCGCACCTTGACGAGTTGGAGAAGAAGTTCCGCGTGGTGTATTACGATCAACGCGCTTCAGGGCTGTCTGCAACTCCTTCGCCTGATTCTCTTACAATAAGATTTTTTGTCGAAGATCTTGAAGCCTTGCGAAAAAGGCTCAAGATCGAAAAATTGAATTTGCTCGCTCATTCGTGGGGAGCTGTGCTGGCGACCAACTATTCAATCCGTTATCCCGAAAACATCAAGCGAATTTTATTCAGCAATCCCGGGATGCTGAGTCGTGAGTACGATCAGGAAGCCGCGGAAAAAGGAAAATTGCAAACATCGAAACAAGACAGCAGCGAACGAGCGCAGATCATTGGGAAAGGCAATCTTCAACTTGCAGACTATGATCGCCTACTTAGACTCTCTTTTCGCGCTTCAGCTTTCAACAAGAAAAATATCGACTTGATCAATTTAAATCTGCCTTCGAATTTCTCAACGGCAAGTCGCGCGCTGTTTACCGGTCTCATGAAAGACGCTGATGCTAACGCCAATCTCTATGACTCTCTTCGAAAGTTCAATTTTCCTGTGTTGATCGTTCACGGCAAAGCCGATATTATCCCCATGAGCTCGCTCGATCGAATGAGAAAAAATCTTCCACTCGGGTCGATGATCGTTTTTGAGAACAGCGGCCATTTTCCCTTCGTTGAGGAGCGAAAGAAATTTATCGCGTTAGTGAGCGATTATTTTGAAGGCCACTAAGGCACGAAGACACAAAGAATTTTTTGTCTACCCGATCAAAGCGTTGAAGATTGATGTCGCGCATTTCCGAGAAACGTCTTTGCTAATTCTTCGTGCCCTTAGCGCCTTCTTGGCTTAATTTATGCCTTATTCATTCAGCCGGAATCGAATAGGCAGAACCATCCTTACAGCCACTGGTGAGCCGTTTTGAGAACCTGCTATCCAAGATGGCATCGAGCTGATCACGCGGACTGCTTCGCGATCACACTCCGCTGAAATTCCCCGAATTACTTCGACATGCGAAACTGTTCCATCCGGCATGATCACAAATCTGACGAAAACTGTTCCTTGCGTTCCCATTCTTTTGGCGGCAGACGGATACTTCGTTCGCTTTACAATGAACTTCATCATCGCTTCGTCACCGCCAATATACTTTGGCATCACTTCTGCGATGTCGACCGGACCAGAAACGACTTGTGCAGTAATTTCCACCGGTGCTGTTCCAGTTCCATCCGGAGTGCCAACTGCCTCTGTTCCATTTTCAACTCCATTCTCAGATCCGTAGCTCTGAATTGGCTCCACTGGCGTTTCAATAGGTTCAGTTGTTACGTGTATCGGCCCTTGATTTGATTTTTTAACTTTTTGTGATTGTTGACCTTGATGCTTCGGCCGAGCGATTACCGGCTGCGCTTCAAAGACTACTTCAAACGGCTCTCTAATGAAAGGCGGGACAGTAGGCGCTTTCGGCAAAGTCACATCCGACATGTAAAGACAAAAAGCAAAAAGCGCAACGGAAATTCCCCAGCCCAAGATCACACGTTTTGAATACCCTCTTCGAAGTGAATATGCCCCATACGATTTGTTCCGGTTCTCAAACACCACATCATCCCAGTGGCGCATCACAATGGTTCTTGTTTTCATATGTATTGCGATTTAGGTTACGCTTATATGATGCACCATTATTTTCGATTCCATACGGTTGGAATGGTTATTTTCGCTGGTTCGCATCAGCGCGTTCAATAATCCTTCCGCGATCTTCGCGGTTTGGCACTTTTGCATGTATGGATTCCATTACCCACGTAGTGCTTGGAGCTGTTGTTGGAGAAGCGCTTGCCGGCAGAAGATTAGGCAAGCGTGCAATGCTATTCGGTGCACTTGCTCAGAGCCTGCCCGATATTGATTTTATCGCATCTTTTTGGTTGTCGCCAGCGGAGAATCTTCTGGCCCATAGAGGAATTACGCACTCATTTCTGTTCGCCTCGCTTGCTACCGTTGCACTGGCTGCCTTTGGGCGAAGAACGCATCGTTCTCACAACCTTTCTTTCAACGGTTGGTTGCGCTTTCTGGGCATCGAGATCTTCCTGCACCTTTTGCTCGACAGTTGCAACGCCTATGGAATCGGCTGGCTTGAGCCATTTTCAGACACACGTTTTTCGTTCCACGTGCTTTTCGTAGCCGATCCATTATTCTCGATCGCGCTCGGCCTTTCTATTCTTGTTTTGATCTATCTTGATTCCAAGAGTCGATTCAGAAAATACTGGATCGCTTTCGGTCTCACCTGGGCAACCATCTATCTCGCTTATGCATTTTCGAACAAACGCATAGTAGAAAATCAGGCTAGAAGGTATTTAAAAAACGAAAATATAGCGTACCTGAGAATAATAACAACACCTTCTCCTTTCAACAGCTGGCTTTGGTTTGTGGTTGTAGAAAATGAGAACGGTTTCTTCACAACCTATCGTTCGGTATTCGATGGCGGAAAAAAAAGATTTTCATTGAAGTATAACCCGAAACGTGAAGAACTCAGGAACGAAGCCCGCGATAGCACTGCATTGAAGTTGCTGTTAAAATTTTCGCAAGGATATTATACCTATGACAAGTGGGGCGACACCCTCGTATTCAACGACCTTCGCTTCGGACAAATTGCCGGTTGGCAGGACCCCAACGCAAAATTTGTATTTCACTACTATCTCAATGACCCAGACGCCAATCTGCTGGTTATTCAGCGTGGAAGATTTTCAAACTGGAATAGAGAAACTTTCCGGTCGATGATCAAACGCGTTGAAGGAAAATAAATTCTCAAGCGTCTCCACCCTGCTTGGTCGACAAAAAAAACAGGAAACGGAAAAGGCGATACGCAAGGTGGTTTGCCAGACGCGACATCAGGTTAAATTGCTTTGCGAATTTTTCCTTCGTGACCCGAACACAATCGTTTTTTATAATGTCGTGCAAACGTGCCTCAACTTGACGCGTGAATTTTTTATCCAGGACGTCAAGATTAAGTTCTACACTCGCGTAAGCGCTAAGATTGTTTATATTGAAGGAACCCACCGTCATCCATTCGCTGTCGCAAGCAGAGATCTTTCCGTGCAGAACGCTTTTCTGATATTCGTACACTTCGATACCGTTTTTAAAAAGCCACTGATAGATGTAGCGTTCGGCATACTTGATCATAAAAACATCGGCATTCCCGGTAAGTACGACTTTAACATTTACGCCTCGCCTTACGGCTTCTTCAATACGTTTTCGAAATCTTTTTCCCGGAAGGAAATATGCCGACATAATAATCACGTGCGAGTTCGCAGCCTGAAGCATTTGCAGGTAACCGTTGTAGATCTGGCGTTTGCGTCTCACCCAATCGTTCACGCTGACCCGAATCATAACTCCATCTCTCTCCGCGGCCTGGCCTTGCTTTCGATGCTTCAGCGCAACACGTCTTTTTCGAAGCCTCAGCCTGCTTGAACAAATTTGCTCTAACTCCCTAGCTGCCGGTCCTTCAACAAAAAGTGCCCAGTCGAGCCAGGCGGGTGCTTCGGTTGTATCATTGTAACGATCACTGATGTTCAATCCTCCAACCAGCGCCTTTGCCGAATCTGCAACGAAAACTTTATGATGGAGCCTTCTTCCAAGGTAGAAGCGCCTGCTCTTGAAAACAGTTTTGAAGAACCGGAAAAATATGGCGGAGTCATTGATGCGCTTTCTCCATTCGGATGAAAGCGATTGCGAACCGTATCCATCGAGCAAAAGAAAAACTTTGACACCTCGCGCAGATGCCGAGATCAGCGCGTTCGTTACCGCGTTTCCCGTGTCATCATCATCAAGAATATAAGTTTGGAGGTGAATCGTTTCTTCCGCGGCATCTATCAGTTGCAGCAATAATTGAAAATAATCCCGCCCGCCATGGATGAGTTCGGCAGAGTTGCCGCGGATATAGCCGGAATGATCTGGCGTCAACGGAAATAGTTTAAGGAAGTCTGTCAATTTAAGATAAAAAAATCATGCGCAAACTTTAGATTTTTTTTTCCTGGCGGAACTAACCGACAATGTTAACCGTTGATATATCAATTATGATAAAAGACCAGAAACTAGAGGAGGTCTTGTTTTACCTCATCGAAAAAGCAAATAAGACGGTGCGCAGGTATTCCCAGGTGCAATTCAAGGATGCTGGTATCGACCTGACCATAGATCAATGGCTGGTCATGAAAAAGATCAACGATTCCACAAGAATAAGCCAAATTGAACTTGCCAATGCCCTGTTCAAGGACCGCGCCTCAATTACCCGGATACTTGAGTTGCTTTTGCAGAAGAAGTTAGTGAAGAAAGAGCCAGGAGCGGATCGCAGAGCGTATGAACTGATGCTGACGGCAAGTGGCGAGAAATACGTTGAAAAGGCCCTGATCATAGTTCGAAACGTAAGAAAGAAAGGCATTGAACATTTCAGTGAAAAAGAAGCGGAGCAACTTCGGCAGGGTCTTCAAAAAATGATCAAAAATCTCGAATAAAAATTTTAACCAATTAATTGATATATCAACAAATGAAAACACAATCATTCACCAACCATGTTCGCATCCATCCGCTGTACCATTATGTTGTCTTGCCCTTGTCATTTTTTCTCACCCTGGCTGCAGGTGTGAACATTGCACTGAAGCCAGACTTGACGTCCTTTATTCTATTTACTTCGGTGATCTGTCTCCATCTAACAGCCTTTTTAGCCCGCGACTACGCTAAAAAAAATCAAGATCGCATCATCCGTGCGGAACTGCGCCTCCGATTTTTTACCCTTACCGGAATGCCACTCGATCCCATGGAAGATCGTTTTTCCATATCACAACTCCTGGCAATCCGTTTCGCAGGCGATGAGGAATTTCTTCGCCTTCTAAAGGATCCCGACACGGCAACAATGGACAACACGACTATCAAAAAAGCAATCCGCAACTGGAAACCTGACAACATCCGTGTTTGACACCTACAAAATCGATCTTATGAAAACAGAATTGACAAAAAAAGAAATTCTCGAAAAGGCTGTTGAAAGCTTTGGCGTTGTTCCAGGGATAATCCGAGAAATGACTGAGCGAAGTTTACCCCTCACCTATTTGTATTTAACGGGAACGGTGTTGATGGAACAATCTTCGCTTGACGAAACCGAAATCAACGCCATCGAACTCCGGGTCTCTGTAATGAACAATTGCGAATCGTGCATCAAAGGCCACAGCTTCCTGCTAAAGAAGGCTGGACTGAGCGAGGTAAACATAAGAGCAATCATTAAAAAAGAGCCAACTGATAACGACCGACTGAATCGATTGCTCCAGGCAGCTGAGTATATCTACTACGCTGGCAGTGGCACTTATCCAGACCTCGCCCTTGACTTCTTCAACAATGCCGAAATCTCTGAACAAGAGATTTTCGAGATCATTGGGTTGATCTCCCTGAAAACAATTTCAAACTATACGAATAATTACCTGGCTTCCGTAAAAGCCAGAGCTCAAATCTCAACTTCAAAAACCACAAACGTAATATGAAGCTCTCAACACCTACACCTGCATCGGATTTTACAGTCACCACTTTGTCAAATCAATCAATTAGCTTGTCAGACTTCAAAGGTAAACGCGTGCTGCTTTCATTTTTCCGGAACGGTGCATGCGCCATGTGTAACCTTCGTGTCCATGAATTGAATTCAAGGTTTCAAGAATTTCAGCAAAAGAATATAAGCATTCTTGGAGTATTTGAATCAAGTCGTGAAGACATGTTGCCCTATGTCGGCCAGCAAAAACTTGCGTTTGAGCTCATACCCGATCCGGAAGGAAAACTTTACGAACTATATCGACTCGAGTCGTCCGAAGAAAAAATAAATCGCGTGATCCAGTCCGGCCTTGCGGAAAAAAGAATTAAGGAGGCAGCTGCGAACGGCTTTGTGCTGACACCTCAAGCCGGATCGAATTTCTTTCGCCTTCCGGCAGATTTTTTGATTGACGAAAATTTTGTGATCCAAAAGGCACATTATGCAGACATGATCATCGACCATCTGCCAATCGATGAGATCACAAACTTTTGGCAAAATGGGTGACGAGCATCGAACTCACGTCATTGGTCCGCCTCGTATAATGCTTTGCAGTTTCCTGGAATGAAGTATGCAACGAAGAGCACACCCAATGATTTACAAAAAAAGAAAAAAGCCTGTCGATTGATAAGGCCTTTTGACTTCTCGGGATAACCGGCAAAATTCCAAACCGTTTGTGTGCTGAATTAAAGGCTATTATCAAGATTTATCGCTTTTGAAGTTATAGAGTAGGTGTTACCATGGGTTTTCTAACATTTGCATTCAATATAACTAAAGATTTAGTTATATTGAGGCGTGCATTTAATTTAGGCGGCATAGCCTTTTAAACAATACCCATATGGTTAGAAGTTATTACTCAGTTGCCTTTCGCAATATTTTCAAGCGCAAGATCTACTCCCTTATAAATATTGTCGGCTTGAGTATTGGAATTGCCTTTTCCCTTCTTGTTTATCTTTTTATTCAGGACGAAAAAAGTTTTGACCAGTTCCATGTCGACAAGGACGACATCTTCAGGATCGACAATAAAGCATTTAGCTTTATGGCCTTCAAAAGTGGTGAGAAAGAACCGTTTGAAGAGACCGCGTATCATAATGCAAAGCTCGGAGAAGCTATGGTGGATGAGCTTGCCGAAGTCAAATACATGACCCGCTATTTTGGGCCTGTTGACGGACTATTGAAATATCAGAACAGGATTTTCAGCGAGCGATTTACTTGTGTGGACAGTGGCTTTTTTAAAATGTTCTCGTTCAGACTTGTTGCTGGTAACGTGAATAAGATCTTCAAAAACAAATCTGAAATTGTGCTGACACAAAAAGCAGCGCAAAAGTACTTTGGATCCGTAGATCCGATCGGCAAATTAATGGCGCTAGATGTCGGAGGAGAAAGTACTGTTACGGTAGTGGGTGTCATTGAATCTCCCCCGGCCAATTCGAGCATTTCTTTTGATATCCTTATACCGTTAGAGAAATTGCCGTGGTTCAAAAGTACCTGGGACAGCGGATCATACCCAACATTCGTTCAACTCCAGCCAGGCACTGACCTTCGGACCTTTAAAAAAAATCTCAATGAACTGCATCAGAAGTATGTTCCCGATAACAAGGAGTTTCGCGATCGGGAAAAAATCCCGGATGAATATCAGATGACCGATCTTTATTTCACTAATCTTACAAACATCCACCTTGATACTGGAATCGCATGGGAAAAATCGAGTGACCCAAATTACGCTTTCATCCTGGGTGGCATAGCAATTCTTGTTTTGATCATCGCCTGCATCAACTATATTTCTCTGGCGCTTACAAACTCATCCACACGCAAAATCGAAGTTGGGGTCAGGAAAGTATCAGGAGCATTCAAACGACAACTGATCTTCCAATTTGGAATGGAGTCCGTTGTGCTCGCTTTTAGTTCAATGATCATTGGAATCTTCCTTGTGATCGCATTACTACCCGCATTCAATTCATTTACAAACAAGGGAATTGATCTTTCTTCGGTAAGCTGGCTAACATTTATAACCGTTGCCATTATTCTGACCGGTAGCGTTGGCGTAATAGCAGGAAGTTACCCGGCATTTTACCTGTCAGGTCTGAAGCCAACCCAGGTCTTAAAGGGGACAGCGACCAAGGCAAACCCATGGTTCACAAAGCCAATTGTCATTGTTCAATTCACACTTTCATTTTTTCTGATACTGAGTTCGATCGTGATGTACGACCAAATGAAATTTATCACGACCAAAGATCTCGGATACGATCAACACCAGGTATTATTTATCCCTACACAGCAAGGGTGGGATGATAAATCTGACAGGTTTGTTGAAAACTTTCGCGCTGCTGTAGCAAATGAACCTTCCGTGATATCAGTTGGGGGAACATCCATCGCCTTTACCTATGGCACAATGACCATGGGGTATAATCACAAAGGAGAGAGCAAGGTAGCATCCGGTTATATCGTTGACCCGCAGTATATGACCACCCTCAACATACAATTGCTTGAAGGAAGAAATTTTGATATCAATAATCCCGCAGACCTCAGCGATGCTGTAATAGTAAACGAAGCGTTGGCAAAAGATCTAAAATGGACTGACCCTCTAAATGAACACCTGCAATGGCGCCTTGACAAGGAGGGACCTGGCTCGAAGGTGATCGGTGTCGTAAAGGACCACCATTTCTTGTCCCTGGAAAAATCTATTAGTCCGATGTTCCTGACTATGGACAAAACGTTTGGCCATCTCCAATGGATAATCGTTAAAATTGCTGCGAACGATATTCCAGGTTCTGTCAAGAAATTGCAGAAATCGTATAAAGCGTTGGCACCGGACAAACCTTTTGAATATACTTTTCTTGATGAAAATATTCAGCTTCAATACCAGTCTTACCAGCGATGGATGAGCATTATGGGGTTTTCGAGCGGCTTCGCGATCCTGATTTCATGCCTGGGATTGTTTGGTCTTACCGGGATCAACATTGTAAACCGAACGAAGGAGATCGGCATTCGCAAAGTGCTGGGCGCAGGGCTGGGTAGCATATTTATTTTGCTTAACAAACAATTTATCTGGCTATTGATTTCATCCTTCCTCCTCGCGGCATTTCCGGTATGGTATGCAATGAACAAGTGGCTGGATAACTTTCAATTTAAAACTCAATTAAGCCTCGTGTCGTTAGTGATAAGCTTGGCACTGAGCCTGGCGGTAGTGATGATTACTGTTTCTTATCATACTGTGAAAGCAATTCGCTTGAATGCTGCTGATACATTGAAACACGAATAAAAATTCAATTTCCATGGAACACCTGATCGAGTATACTTGCCTTGCATAAAGTTATGTCTATACAATCGGTGACCGGCATAACTGGCGCCCTGCGTAAATACTTTTTCAGTTTTTTGGAATAGAGTATGCAAACGAAGAACATACCTCGATGATTTACAAAAAAGCCTTATCGATTGATAAGGCTTTTATTTTGTCGGGGCGTCACGCCTGAGCGTGAGACCCTCCCGCCTCAAGCGGGATACACTACCTTCCAGTTAAATGTTCAGCCTCCAAAAATCTTCCAATACCCGCTTCTCGATACTTCTGCTCTAACTTCATTGCTTCTGATCTGGAACTGACAGCAATATTGTGAATCAATTTCCCGGAACACTAATCGAGTATACTTGCCTCGCATAGTATGTCGATACAATCGGTGACCGGCATCACTGGCGCGTCCTGTGTAAATACTTTTTCAGTTTTTTGGAATAGAGTATGTAAACGAAGAACATACCCGATGATTTACAAAAAAAGCCTTATCGATTGATAAGGCTTTTATTTTGTCGGGGCGTCACGCCTGAGCGTGAGACCCTCCCGCCTCAAGCGGGATACACTACCTTCCAGTTAAATGTTCAGCCTCCAAAAATCTTCCAATACCCGCTTCTCGATACTTCTGCTCTAACTTCATTGCTTCTGATCTGGAACTGACAGCAATATTGTGAATCAATTTCCCGGAACACTAATCGAGTATACTTGCCTCGCATAGTATGTCGATACAATCGGTGACCGGCATCACTGGCGCGTCCTGTGTAAATACTTTTTCAGTTTTTTGGAATAGAGTATGTAAACGAAGAACATACCCGATGATTTACAAAAAAAGCCTTATCGATTGATAAGGCTTTTATTTTGTCGGGGCGCCAGGATTCGAACCTGGGACCCCCTGGTCCCAAACCAGGTACACTACCGGACTGTGCTACACCCCGAAATTCTTGTCTTGGAGGTATCGAGCGATACCTCGCTTCTTTATCTTCTTTTCAAGTCGGACAGCCTCCGACCTGCTCAACATTTCAATTCAGCGACCAACATCCAGGGAATTCCTTTGCTCGTAAAAGCACTTTGACCTGAATTATGCCGACAAATTCTATCGGTCAGATCATTGTGCTCCCAACATAATACTTCCCGAGCGATTCGCTATACAAATATAAACCCAGTACATCTAACCAGGCATCTTTGGGGCCCTCCCGCCCTCAAGCGGGATACACTACCGGACTGTGCTACACCCCGAAATTCTTGTCTTGGAGGTATCGAGCGA
>CBHROW010000025.1:0-24167 GCA_966080355.1 uncultured Chryseosolibacter sp. | reverse complement strand
CGACTGCACTAAATGTCTCAACGTAAATCAAGTTCGAAGATTTTTTTCGATCCCAAAATTTCCCCGGACACTAGTAATCTCATATCTTAAATCAGCGAAGCGCCTTGGTGTAATGATACATCGTTTCGATCAACGCTTTGTGTCCATTTTTACTTTCGATCATAAGTTCGAAGTAGGCTTCCGATTTTTCCCAGAATTTTCCGATGCGGCATTTCGCTTTGCTGCGCGCAATCACATTCATGATGAGCGGGTTCGGTGTGGTGTCGAGATAGTAAAGAAAATCGAACGGTGTGTCTGCAAATGAATTAGCGCTGTTGGAGTTGATGTTGCCCCAAAAAGTCAGATCGTTTTCTGTGAAGAAGTCGAACATGAACTCGTAGTTGTCCTTGTTCTTCGGAAGAAAGGAGATCACCTTTACCTGTTTGCCGTCATGCTCGAGGTGACGAACGAACTCTTTTATTTCATCATGTTTCGTTTTGTCTTCCACACTGAAGATGATCCCGACATTCACAGCTTGTTTATAAGGAAGGTTCGCGCGCATCGATTTATTGCGCTTCAGCACCGAGCTTGTTTTGTACTTCAGAAAACTAAACTTCATGGGTTGTTGTGTGGGTTTATTTTCCGTTCAGCATTTTCTCGAAGTCTGCCTCCGAAATGATCTTGACACCGAGCTTCTGCGCTTTCTCGAGTTTCGAGGGGCCCATGTTGTCGCCAGCCAGGAGATAGTCGAGCTTTCCGGACACGCCCGACAAGATCCTTCCACCGTTCTTCAAAATGATCTCCTGGAGCTGCTCACGTTCGTAATTCGCAAATGTACCCGAAATTACAAAAGATTTATTTCCGAGCACATCGCTTTCCTTTTCAGGTTCCTTCATGTCACTTTCGAAACGAAGTCCTGCTTTCTTCAGTCGATCGACCTCCCTGCGGTTTTCTTTGTTTCTGAAAAACTCATAGACGCTCTCGGCAATCTTTTCGCCCACCTCAGGCGCCTGCAAAAGTTCTTCGAGCGTTGCGTTTGCCAGCTTGTCGATGGTCTTGAAATAACGCGCTAGTTTTTCAGCAACGGTTCTTCCCACGTAACGGATACCTATCGCGAAAAGCACACTCTCAAATGGCGTTTCTTTCGACTTTTGAATTCCGTCAAGAAGATTGGTTACCGATTTATCCTTGAAACCCTCGAGCTTCAATACATCAGCCCGCTCAAGATCATATAGATCCGCAGGGCTTTTCACCATATCGAGCTTGTACATCTGATCGATCGTGCGTTCGCCAAGCGATTCAATATCCATCGCCTTACGCTGAATAAAATGTTCGATCCGTCCTTTGATCTGCGGAGGACATCCGTTTATGTTCGGGCAATAGTGTGCGGCTTCACCTTCGTAGCGAATCAGTTTCGTTCCGCATTCGGGACACTTATCGATGTATGTGACAGGTTTTGTGTCTTTCGATCTTTTGGATGAATCAACACCGGTCACTTTGGGAATGATCTCACCACCTTTCTCCACAAACACATAGTCACCGATATGTAAATTCAATCGGGCGATCTCGTTCGCGTTGTGGAGTGATGCACGCTTCACAGTCGTACCTGCGAGAAAAACCGGTTCGAGTTCGGCAACGGGAGTAACAGCGCCCGTTCGGCCAACCTGGTAAGTGATTCCGTTAAGGCGTGTACTGATGTTCTGCGGCTTGTATTTGTAAGCGATAGCAAACCGCGGGCTCTTGGCGGTGAAGCCGAGGCGTTCCTGTTGTGACAGATCATTGACTTTGATCACTACGCCATCGGTCTCCAGCGGAAGTTCAAGGCGTTTGGTTTCCCACGCGTTGATGTACTTCAATACTTCTGCGATGTTCTTACACTTCTTGTACGTTTGGGATACATTGAAGTGCCACGATTCAAGTAGCCGGATGTTTTGTTCGTGTGTCTCTGTTTCGATGCCGAGAAGCGAGTAAACGTAACAATCGAGCTTTCGTTTTGCGACCTCGGTGGAGTCCTGCATTTTGACAGTACCCGCTGCAGTGTTCCTGGCATTCGCATATTTCTCCTCACCGATATCCTCGCGTTCTTTGTTCAGTTGCGCGAAAACGGCTTTCGGCATGAAGATCTCGCCCCGCACTTCGAAACTGGGCGGAACTTTTTTTCCCATGATCCTCAAAGGAACATTGCGTATGGTCTTGACGTTGGTCGTAACATTGTCACCGCGTACACCATCGCCTCGAGTCACTCCGCGCGCGAGAACTCCGTTTTCATACACGAGGCTGATCGAAACACCATCGAACTTCAATTCGCAAAAATATTCGTAGGGCTCACCTTCCAGGCCTTTGGCAACTCGTTTGTCGAAATCTTCCAGTTCCTCCTGACTGTAAGTATTTATGATAGACTGTTTCAAACTCTTTGGTGATGGTTCCCCCCACGCGTTGAGTAGGAGAGTCCGGCTGGCGGAACTGCGGAAATTCATTTTCGAGCGCAACCAGTTTTTCAAGAAGCTTGTCAAACTCGAGATCGCTGATCTCAGTCTTGCTCTCTTGATAATAGAGGTGGTTGTGGTAGTTAACTTTCTCCGTAAGGGCAATAATATCTTTTTGTGCCTGTGCTGGGGTCATGTTAAAAGATTAGTTCTGGCAACCCGTCAAATTATTAAAATTTTTCTGGATTGTCGAATGGAAAAGCGAACGGCCAGTCTGATCTACTTCGTTGGGTCCTGGTAGGCTTTAGTTCCCTCGGTGATGTCGATCTTGTTGTTTTTGCGGTCGATGTCTGCCATGCGTTGAGAAGGGTCGATCTCAACGGATGCAATGTCCTCGATCTTCTTAGCGATCTTAAGCGTATAGGTTGGATTCACCCAGGGCCATGGAACCAGATCGTATCGTTGGGTCGATTTGTCTTCCACTTGTTTGTTGCCTAACGTTTCATTGAGCGGAACATAGTACAATTCCTTGCTGCCATCTTTGTAAGTAACCACGAGATCGATCGGCATAGGGAAATCACCCACGCGTTCAAGTGTAACGTAAGTATCACTTCCAGAGGGAAGCATCGACTTGATCCCGTAATTGATCCGCTTGGTGGTGTTAATGAAATAATTCATATACCAGAGCAATTGCATGTTGGAGCTTTTCTCCATCACACGAATAAAGTCGTTGGGTTCCGGATGACGCATTTTCCATGTGTTGAAATACGAGCGCATTCCTTTGTAGAATGTTTCTTCGCCAACGATATATTTCAGTTGTTCGAGAAAGATCGTTCCCACGTTGTAGGCGGTGACACTATAGGCGCGGTTGGTGTTGAAGTGATCGGAATGCTGGTTCGGAGGCTCTTGAAGTCCGCTTCGGATCAGCGCATAATATCCGGCATAGCTTGATGCATGCGGCTTCGGGTCTTCAAAAATTATTCCGATAGATTCATTGCTCGCAAAATCGGTGAAGCCCTCGTCCATCCAGGCATAAAGGGATTCGTTGGAGGCCAGCGCTCCCTGATACCAGGCATGTGTAACTTCATGTGCCATCACTTCAACCAGTCCTCCAAATTGTCCTTCACCAAGAATGAGCGTACACATCGCGTACTCCATTCCACCGTCACCGCCCTGAATGATCGAGTAGGTGTCGTAAGGATATTTTCCGAAGGTTTTATTCATGAATTGAAAATGCTGAACTGCAATCGGCTCCATCTTCTTCCAGTTCTCTGCAAATTTTTCTTTCGATTGATAGAAGAAATGCAGTTCGGGACCATCGGGAACCTGAACGCGATCATGGATATATTCCGGGTCTGCCGCCCATGCGAAGTCGTGAACGTTTTTCGCAATGAAATGCCAGGTCAAGTCACCCGCTGGACGTTTTACAGTTGATCCTTGTTTTTCGTAACCGTAACCAATTGCTTCAGGATTTTGAAGTTTACCTGTTCCTCCGATAACGTATGTTGGATCCATTGTGATCTTCACATCGAAATCTCCCCACACGCCATGAAATTCGCGGGCAACATATTGGTAGGCGTGCCATCCGCGATAATCATACTCGACCATCTTCGGATACCATTGCGTCATGGAGTATGCTATGCCTTCACGGTTGTTGCGCCCTGACCTTCTGATTTGAATGGGCACCTGCGCTTCGAAATTCATGTCGAAGGTTGTCTTTGCTCCGGGCAAAATCGGTTTCTGCAGCGTCACTTCGAGGATGGTTCCGTTCACATGATAGCTGAGATCTTTGCCTTCTTGCTTTAAGCTTTGGATATGCTGGTAACCGATCTCCTCGGGCTTGAGTTTTGAAATGCGGTCCTGAACACGGCCATCGGGATCCTGGATATTTCGCGAACGAACATCCATCATACTCCCAGGTTGAAACGCGTTGAAGTAAAGATGGTAGTAAACTTTGCGGAGTGTGTCTTTCGAGTTGTTGGTGTATGTCAGTTTCTGCGTTCCCGTGAACTGGTGATTAGACACGTTGAATTTGATGTCCATCATATACTCCGCCCGTTGTTGCCAGCGATAGTCCTGTGCGATTGCCGCGGTGGAAATTAAAAAGGCGAAAAGGAGGTAAGAAATGTGTTTCATCCTGGTGATTTAGCCGTGCAAAATATTCAAAGCCTTCAATTTTGCAAACTATTTTATGGATGACAGGTCGATGAGGTACAGAATGCCTCCGGTGACATAGCTGCTTTTTTCGAGCGTGTCAGGCTCACCCGGCAGCGTCTTGGGAATGTTATAGATGTATGAAATATTAAAAGACCAATTTTTATAACTGATGAAGAGTGGGATGGATACTGCGTAATTCATGAAACCATATACTTCGTGGTTTGTCGTTACCGTTCGCCATGGTGTGCCATAGTTGAGGATGTTTTGTCTGCGTTCGCGAAATGTCGATGGTGGGATATCTTCGATCGTAGTATAAAATGAATTTCCCCAGAGCGCATAGAAAGCTGGTGATAGCGAGACCCGGTCGATCTTCCAGAGTTTATGCTTGCCGGTTGTGACGGAAATGCCGGGCATCAGCCGATGCGCGTACTCATCTCCAAAATAAAATGAATAATTAACGGAGAACGTGACTGGCTTGAAATCGAACACCGGAGTGATCGATACAGTTTGTCGAAAGGGAATATACGCCTCTTCGCCAAGGTTGTAAAAATACTTGTCGAGAGCAGCCATAACGGAAACATGTTTCGAAAAGTCTTTCATGTAGCCGACAGAGGCGATAGTCAGGTAGTAGGAGGGATCAAAATCTTTGCTCCAGTACGCAGAAACGTCTGCATACAATCCGCTCTTATGAAAGTACGAGAGCGAAGGAGCAAGGCCGAAGTTCGCGATGCCGAGCGTTCGACCTGCCGAAAGAACGTTGCTGTTGTAACTCAGGCGTACGGCAAGTTGTGAGCCCTGTGCTTCCTGTAATTCGATCAAACTATCGACAAGCGCGAAGATTGAAAGTGAGTCAGCAGATGAAAGTGAATCGCTGGATAAAAGCGAAAGATCAGTATCCTGCGCGCGTGCAGAAGATGCTGCCAGGACGATGATCAAGATCAACCAACATCGAGGGTACATTGGTCCAGCTAGTTGTTTCTTTGCTGCAGTCGTTGTTGCGTTCTGTCCCGTTGTTGCTGTCTTCGTTCTTGTTGCATTTGTCGTTGTTGAATTTGGCGGAGCAGCAATTTTCTGAAATCGCCTTCCGCTTGCCTGAGGTGCATCAGCTTTTGCGGTGAGATCACCTGCTGGAGCCGGCCGGAATAATCTTTTTCCAGATCGAGTTGTTGCTGTTTTACTTTGAGGTCTAGGTCGATCATTGATTTCTCGTCCGTGCCTTTGTTACGTGCGTCACGCAGCTGCTGCCTGATCTCCTGGCGTTTTTGGGCGTACTCGCGGTAGACTGGCCAAAATTTTTCAGCTTCGTCAGGCGTTAGCCCAAGTCGTTCGGTGATGTAAGCTGCGTGTGCTGCTTTGATCCTTACTTCAGCTTTTGGGTCTTGCTGCACCACGTCATCTTCAACCTGGCACCAGGCAGGAATTGCGATGACGATCAACAGAAATATCTTCAGAATTTTCATATCAAATGGTATCGAGGTCGATGTTGTTTAGAAGGTCGTTCAATTCTTCTTCGTTTTCTGCGGGCAGGTCGTAAATAGCGCTTTCAATTTCAGTCGCATCGATCATATCGAATTTTGCTTCTTCGAGGAGTTCTTCGGTCGAGAGATCCGAGTCGTTCAGGTAAGCGATCAGGTCTTCCGTTTCAATTGTAGCCAGGATCGATTCTGCGTTGACCGGTTCGCGGTTAGGAAGATACCAAGCCAGGCCGAAAGCGATCACTATTGCTACGGCCGCCAATTGGAATTTATAGGCATAAACGAATGACGGCTGACTCTTTTTTTCAGCAATCCTTTCCTGGATTTTTGAAGGAAGGTGCTCGAAGTAGCCGTCCGGCACGTGATATATGGATTTCTTGTTTAGTTGGTCCAGTTTCATGGCTTTGCTTGGATGAATGTAATCCTCAAAGGTTTAATGATCGGTCAGAAAATCTTCAATTTTTTTTACGGCATGGTGAAAACTCGCTTTCAAGGCTCCTACACTCGTGTTTGTGATTTCAGAAATATCCTCATAGGTCATGTCATCAAAATATTTCATATTAAAAACGAGTCGTTGCTTGTCGGTAAGCTTGAGCAAAGCTTTTTGAAGCTTTAGCTGGATCTCATCGCCCGAGATGTGATTTGAACTTTCGATCTTCCCGGTCAACTCGGCCGCAACGTCTCCGATCGGGAGAAAGAACCTGCGTTTTTTCTTTTGCAGGAAGCTCAGGCATTCATTCATGCTGATGCGATAGATCCATGTATATAATTGTGAGTCTTCGCGAAAGCTATCGATGTGCCTGTGCACCTTGATAAAAACCTCCTGCGTAAGGTCATCCGCATCATCGTGATCGATCACCATTTTGCGAATATGCCAGTATACCCGCTTCTGATACGCGCGTACCAAAAGGTTAAATCCATAATTTCTTGATTCCGGATTCCGGATCTTCTCCAGCAATTCTTTGTCTTCCAAGGATGCGGGGCTTGTTGCTGAAATATAGACAAATATTCGAGTTGGGGGTTTAATCGCTCTGCCAGTTTCTTTGCGGAATAAGGACTAGCCAAGCCGAAGGCTAAAAGCTGAAAGCCGAAAGCCGCGTACATTCTTTGCGTACCGTTGCGTTCCTTGTCTTTGCGTTGAAAATATTACGAGAATTCCGCTATCGAATCTGCTAAGAGCTCGAACTGCTCTTTGGAATGCGCGGGGAAGTTTGCAAATCGAAGTTGCGTTTTTTTATTCGCACCATAGCCATCACCCGGAAAGAGTCCTTTTGATTGCAGATGTTTATTCAACCGTTCGGTGTGTTCACCACAATCAGCAACGATCACAGTCTTGGATTGAAATTTCTTGTCGCGTACAAATGGATTTAACAGCGGATGTAGTTCAAGCGCGTTGTACACGACCGCGGCTTTGTATTCGGTTTCTTTTCGGATGATGCTGATACCTCTCCGAAGAAAATCTTTGATCACTTCATTCAGCAAATAGATACCCAACACGTTCGGTGTTTCGGGAGTTTGATTTTTGTCAGCATTGACTTTTAATGTCGGGATGTTATGATACGATCCAATACTTTTTCCGGACGATAATAATTGTTCCGCTTTTGAAATACAACGATCATTAACGATCCAGACGCCAAGGCCTGCCGGGAGTCCGAAACCTTTCTGAACAGAAAAGAACACCGAATCAATTTTTGAGAAATCGAACGATGGATACGGCAGAGACGACACTGCGTCTACTGCGATCAGCGCGTGAGGGTGTCGATCGCGGAAATCATTAATGAACTCGATTGGTAGACTAACACCCGTGCTCGTTTCGTTATGCGTCAGGGCGATGAGCTCCGTGTCGGGACTTGGTTTTACCTCGGATGAAAATCCTTCGCCTTCTTTTACTTCGATCTTTTCTGGTTTGCGTTGAAGTTGTATGGCGATTTCAAAATACCGTTTTGAAAATGATCCGTTCACGAAATGCGTTGAGCGTTCATTGACGAGATTTTGGATTGAACGCTCCCAGATTTCTGTTGCAGATCCCGTAAAGAAAATTGAAAATGATGAGGGAATGTTCAACAGCTCGCGAAGGCCGTTTGTCGTTTCACCGGAAATAAACTCGAACGTTTTGCTGCGATGTGAAATTGAAGGTATTCCAAGTTTGAATGCCTGTCGTGCGTGATCGGCAACCGTGAAATACAGTTGTGACGGTCCTGGAGTGAAATTAACCTGGTGCATAGAAAAAGAGCCTGCTTGACTAAACCCGTAAGTTAACCGAATAAGCGTATCGAATTCCACATCTCTGATCGGAAGTTTTTGCAACCGATTGATTTAGCGAGCACACTCAGATTTTAGCTACAGTGGGCTCGGAGACGCGGAGGAACTCGCCACAAAATCGAAGATCCCGGTAAGGGAAGCGATATCGGGAGACGCGAAGTCACGAAGAATTTTGCCGATGATATGGTTAGAGCTTTTGCGATTTAATTAATTGTTGTTGTGGTACGCGAATTGTAGGCCGCAATGCCTCAAAAAAACCTTGGCGCTTTTGTGTCTCGTGGCAATACAGAAAAAATCTTTTTTAATCAATATTGAAAACCAAATGTGTTTTCTCTACGTTGCATTAGAAATCCCGCTCGGATTTGGGACACGTTTGCTGAACCTAACAATTAAAACAATACCGAGTGAAGCTTTCAATCGAAATCAGGCCTCACTTCCGCTTGGGCGGAATCCTCGCCCAAAAAGCAGGTTAACAGAAGAAGGTTGAGATTGGCGGCAGCTCAAAACTTGTCTTTCATGGGGTTCAGAAACACCTCACCAAACTGAGTGGGTTTTTTTATTTTTTTAGCCACAAAGGCGCGAAGACACGAGGATTTCCAAATAACAACATCACTGCTGCCTCTTCTCGCGCATTTCATTAAACTGGTGATTGACGAGTCAACCCTACGTCTCAAATTCAATCAAAGCTCGAAGATTTGTATCGCTTATACAGCGTGAAGCTTGAAGCGTGCGGCCAGCAGGTGTAGCTCACTCGAAGACCGAGCTTTAGTCGTCAGATCAACCCAAGTGGTCAGACGACTAGTAAAGAACCCTGAACTTGATCGTATGCTCTATCGCGCGCAGCTTGGCGATTACATCCTTATCGTATTCTTTGTTGATGTCTGTGATCACGTAGCCGATCTGTTCGGTCGTTTTCAAATATTGCCCCACGATGTTAATGCCGTGATCAGCGAGCGTCTGATTGATACGGGCAAGAATTCCCGGAACATTGTTGTGTATGTGGATCAACCGATGGGCATTTTCAAGAGTTGGCAGCGTGAGGTTCGGAAAATTCACACTGTTGGATGTACTTCCGGTGTTGATGTATTCCATGATCTTGCCCGGAACGAAGTTGCCGATATTCTCTTGTGCCTCGAGTGTGCTTCCGCCAATGTGCGGTGTAAGTATCGTGTTGGGCAAACCGCGGAGCTCCGACATAAACTCCTCATCATTGCTCACCGGTTCGTAAGGAAACACATCGACTGCACATCCTGCAACTTTTCCACTGAGGATATTTTCACGCAAAGCCTGAATGTCTACTACATGTCCGCGACTTAAATTGATGAAGATCACGCCTTTTTTCATGAGCGCAAACTCTTTCGCTCCAATAAGATTGGTGTTGGAAGCCCTTCCATCCACGTGCAATGAAACAACATCAGCCTGCTCCAGAACTTCTTTCAATGACCGGCATTTGATGGCATTGCCCAGCGAAAGCTTCTCTTCCGTGTCGTAGTAAAGAACTTTCATTCCGAGCGATTCTGCGATCACCGATAACTGTGTTCCGATGTTCCCGTAGCCTACCAACCCGAGTTTTTTTCCACGTACCTCGAAACTTCCTTTCGCAGATTTGTCCCACGCGCCAGCATGCATTTTATTCGACTTGTCAACGATGTTGCGGATGAGTATGATCATTTCAGCAACAGCCAGTTCGACAACCGAACGTGTATTGCTGAAAGGAGCGTTAAAAACTGCAATACCTTTCTTTGTCGCTTCTCCCAGATCGATCTGATTTGTTCCTATACAAAATGCGCCAATCACCATCAATCGGTTGGCATGCTCGAGCACGCGGGCTGTAACTTGTGTCTTCGAGCGAATGCCAAGCACGGAAACATTTTTGATCTTCTCGATCAACTCATCTTCTGTCATCGCAGCGTGATATGTTTCAACGTTGAATCCTTCGGCTTTCAACAACCCTACGGCTACCGGATGTACGTTTTCCAATAAGAGCACGCTGATGCGATTCTTTGGATATGATATGGCGGTGTTCAATTTGTTGAGATATAAAAATTCATCAAGACTGGGAGCAATGTGGTCTGCTTTTGTTTTTACGTTTTCCCGCTCTACATTTTCAGTGAATGCGTAAAACTTGTTCGCAAGTCCCGCATGTTTGATCTCGTAGTCTGTATATCCGTCCCCGATAACATAAACGTCACCGGAGAGGTTTAGTTTCTTCAACTGCTCAACCTTACCTCCATTCGCTGAAAGCGGATTTTCGGCATCGAAGCCTATCACTTTTCCTTCCGTGTCGAACTTGAATTCATTCGCTAAAATATTCTCTGCTTTGATCCCAAACTCGGTAACGATCGGTTCAATGAATTCCTTGAAACCGTTCGAGATAATGTAAATGTTATCCGAATAATTTTGGAAAAATTCTTTGTTGCGCTTAAATGACTCTGAAACACTGCCCCTGAGCTTCGTGATCAACGGAGTGAGATGTTGACGGCTTGGTGCCAGCAAATTAAGTCTTCGCTCGAGCGATTCACGAAACGAAATCGATCCGTCCATACCAAGATTCGTGATCTGAACGATCTGTTTTTTACGTTCTTCCTTCTCGGGATGATCTTTCAATGAGATGTCTGCGAGCACATCAAACGCTTCAACCTTTGTAAATGTGCTGTCGAAATCGATTACGAAGTACTTATTCAGTTTCATTTGTGATTCGTGGACAACAAATGTAACAAGACAGGATTAGAGTTAGTAGCCATTGACGCGTTTTATCAGCATTAAGCCGCTAACAGATGGTAGGTTAGTTCGTTTCTGATTTCTAATTTCTGATTAATCAAAGATTACAGTCTGGCGCGTTGCGTGCAGGTCTAATCAGGAATCAGAAATCGCAAACTCTATAATTGCAAATACATTGCCACTGCGCTCTCCGGGCAAACATGGGCGAACTCCGATGATGTTTTAACTTCTGAAGGAACGCTGTCACGCGGAACACTGTTGAAGCCTTTTTTCTCGAAGAATCCTTTCGCTGTTTCTGTGAGCAGATAAATTCCCTTGAGGTTTTTCTTTCGACCTTCATTCAACAGGAAGTCGTAGATCGAACTTCCTACCGATTTGCCTCGGATTCCTAACTTTACAGATAGCGAACGAAGAAGACCAAAGTCACCGTGAATTTCCAAGCCTCCGGTTCCCACGAGCGATGGTCCTTCGTAGTAGCCCACAAGCAGATCTCGTTTGTAATCGAGATCGTCAGCGGGCAAGCTCGAGGAGCGGAGTTGTGCGCGAAAGACTTCGAAGCTCTCTGCGTCTTCGATGAGTTTGTAGCGGAGGTCCATAACGGTTGGGTTTGCGGTAAGTTACTTCTCCGAAACCGGGTTTCCCAGTGCGCGAAACATCAAAAATGAACGTGGGAAATTGCCGGTTGGGCACAAGTTTATTACTGTGGACTGACATGCAAACCGGCTATTCAGAAAAAGAGAATTGGTTGATCGAACCCGAGTCGTTTTGGCTGAACTGGAATCCTGGCGAATTGTGGACCTATCGCCATTTGCTGCTTCGCCTGGTGAGGCGTGATTTCCTGGTTCATCATCAGCAAACCTTACTCGGCCCGCTGTGGATCATATTTCAGCCCCTCATCATGCTGGCGATGTATGTGCTCATTTTCGAGCATGCAGTAGGTCTGTCTACCGATGGAATTCCACCTACGTTATTCTATCTCTCCGGAATTATCGTGTGGAATTTGTTTGCCGAGTGTTTCTCCGGCACCGCCTTCACATTCATCCAGAATGGAGCGCTGTTTGGCAAAGTGTATTTTCCACGTCTCATCATTCCGCTTTCTGTTGTGCTGGTCAACATCATACGCTTCGCGATTCAATTCGCAGTTTTTCTTGCGTTGCTCGCGGTTTTCGGACTGTCGGATTTTCATTCATGGTTGACGGCTATTGTGGTGTTGTCTGTTTCAGTTGTTTTCACCGCAGCCATCGGTCTCGGACTTGGTTTGGTGTTCTCCATCATCACAGCAAAGTATCGCGACCTCGTCAATGTCATTCACCTTATAGTCCGGTTGATGATGTTCGCCACACCCATTATTTATCCCATGTCGATGATCAAAGGTGAAGCCCGTTTCCTGATCTACCTCAATCCCCTTTCGGCCCTGGTGGAGTTGTTTCGCTACGGGTTTCTTGGCGAAGGAACATTCGAGCCGTCCCATCTCGCTTATAGCGTTTTGGTTTCGCTGATCCTCATTTCGATAGGGATCATGTTGTTCAATAAGTTTGGAAACAGGCTGCAAGACGTTATCTGATATGACACAGCCTGTAATTCAAATTCGATCAATTTCAAAGCTATATGCCCTTGGCAGTGTCGGCACCGGCTCGTTCCGTCAGGACATATCGCGCTGGTGGACAACTTCAGTGCTGGGAAAGACTGATCCATTTTTTGCTTCAGGCACAACTGACGGCAATCGTATATGGGCACTCAAAGATGTTTCATTCGATGTTGGCGAAGGTGAAGTATTCGGGATCATCGGATCTAATGGCGCTGGAAAATCCACACTGCTGAAGATCCTGTCGCGGATCAGTTCACCCACACGCGGAACGATCCGCGGAAGAGGCAGGATCAACAGCCTGCTTGAAGTGGGAACAGGCTTCAACGATGAACTCTCCGGCCGCGAGAATATTTTCCTTAACGGACATTTTCTCGGTATGAACAAACGGGAGATAAAAACCAAGTTCGATGAGATCGTTGATTTTTCAGGAGTCGAGCAATTTCTTGACACACCGGTAAAGCGATATTCTTCCGGAATGTATATGCGGCTTGCATTTGCCGTAGCCGCACACCTGGAACCTGACATCCTGATCGTTGACGAAGTGCTTGCCGTGGGCGATGCCGAATTTCAGCAGAAGTGTCTCGGGAAGATGCAGCAGGTTTCTTCTACAAGCGGAAGAACGGTGCTGTTTGTGAGCCACAACATGCAAGCGGTGTCTGCGTTGTGTCATCGCGTTGCTCATTTGGAAAAAGGAAGGGTGGTCGACATCGGTTCCGCGCACAAGGTGGTGAACCAATATCTCGGCAAACATCAGAAGCTCAAGCGCAGTCAGTCGTGGCCGGATATTGCTCATTCACCGGGAAATGAATTTGTTCGTGTGAATTTCGTAGAGCTAATTCCCCACGTCAGATACGAGGGAGATCCGATCACCGTCTCTACTCCACTTACTGTTCACTTCAAATTCTGGAATTTGGTTGAAGGACAAAACCTCTGCGTTGGACTTCACCTTTTCTCAAGCAGTCGGGAATGCATTTTTGATGTGTGCACGTTATCGGCAAACTACAGAAAGGGATTGGTGGAAGGCCAGTGCGAGATTCCCGGGAATTTCCTCAATGACGGAGACTATTACTTCTCATTGATCTTTGTTCGCGACACTTCGGTGGAGATATTTTACCTCGAAGCCTGCCTGACAATGGAAGTTCAGGACGTGCGGGACAACATGAACTGGTATGGCAAGTGGATCGGTCACGTACGGCCGAAGTTTCCGTTTTTCATGAAAGAAATTGTTCTGGATCGACTTGTTCCCTTGAGATGAAGACAACCGCATACACCATAAGACACATCGACTTGCATGACGCGAATGTGCAGACGTCATGGCCGGCAGGGAATTATTATTTCGTTTTCTGGTTCGCTTCGATCCCATTGGGTGACAAATATTTGCACACTAATGGCCTGAATGCCTCTTCATTTGCCGCGGTGGTCACCGATGCTATCACTCGATGTCTTGGTTCCTATGAAAGACCTTCACCGTTGCCGGAGTCGCAGATCACTTTTGAAAATATTCGCGAGCGTTGCGCTTCCGCCCTTTCACAATTTTTGCCATCAAGATTTCCCGATACGTGTGATGTTTCAGTGGTGATATGCACCCGTAACCGACCGGCTCAGCTGCGCGAATGTCTGCACCGCCTGGGCAATCAGGTTTCGAAGCCAGCGGAGATCATTGTTGTCGACAATGCATCAAACACTGATGAAACAAGAGAAGTGATTGAAGCATTTCGAGGTGTTCGTTATGTCCGCGAAAACAGACCCGGCCTCGACATTGCGCGAAACACCGGGGCACGGTTGGCCAATAGCCACATCGTTGCATATACCGATGACGACACCATACCAAACTCGTTTTGGGTGTACCGCGTGTTCGAATCATTCCGATCACCTCATGTTGCGGCCATGACCGGACTTGTACTCGCTGCGTCATTGCAGACAGAAGCGGAAGTGATCTTCGAAAAATTCTGGCCGTTCAACCGCGGCTACATCGCGAAGATATATGACGACAAGTTTTTCCTGAGTGCACTTCCGGATGGACCCCCGGTGTGGGAAATCGGTGCTGGCGCTAATATGGCCTTTCGCAAGGAACTATTTGATCAGGTAGGATATTTTGACGAGCGCCTCGATGTTGGAGCTGCGGGTTGCAGCGGAGACTCAGAACAATGGTATCGCATTCTCGCCAGCGGATTTCAAATCCTCTATAATCCACTCGCAGTAGTGCAACACTGTCACAGAAGCTCGATGCACGATCTGCGAAGCCAGCTGCATCATTACATGCGCGGATTCACCGTTGCCGTCCTCATCCAGTACCAACGTTTTCGACACATCGGAAACCTCAGACAATTGGCAAAAGTATTTCCTTTCTACTACCTGAAGCTGATGACGCGAGGGTTCCCGTTTTATAAAGCGCAGTATCAGACAGTATTCTCGGAATTTTCCGGTATCGTCAGCGGCCTCTTTTTTTTCTGGCGAAATCGGCACAATGGACAACAAAATTTTCACGGATGACACACCTGGATTCCATAGCTCCAACCGTGTCCGTGATCATCACGTGCTACAATCACGGAAACTACCTTGCCGATGCGATAGACAGTGTAAAACGACAAACCTACAATAGCATCGAGATTGTTGTTATCGATGACGGGTCGACAGATGAGACAGCCAGCGTGGTGGCCACATTCCCGAATGTGAAATATGTTTACCAGGAGAATGCCGGGCTTTCGGCCGCGCGAAACCGTGGTGTGAATGAGAGCACAGGCAAATACCTGATGTTCCTCGATGCCGATGACTGGCTGATGCACGAGGCTGTGGCGATCAACTTAAGTCACCTCAAGAGAAATAAGCATTGTGTCATGGTGGCGGGAGGTCATGTAAAAGTAAATGCTTTCGGGGAAGAATGGGAACGTCAAACCACCTTGGTTGAAAAAAACCACTACGAGGAATTACTCAAAGGAAATTTCATCGGCATGCATGGCGCGGTGATGTATCTGCGCACGGTGTTCAATGAATTCCGATTTGACCCCTTGCTTCCCGCCTGCGAAGACTATGATCTGTACCTGCGTGTGGCGAGAAAATATCCTGTCTGCATGCATGGCTACATCATAGCCGCGTACCGATTCCATCAGAGCAATATGTCGGCAGATCACGTTCGGATGCTCAGCAGTGTGCTCGGGGTGCTGCAACGTCAACGCTCGGTAGTGACAGACAAAACAGAGCGGGAAGCCCTTGACTATGGGCGAGGGGTCTGGACCGACTACTATGCTTCAAGATTGTACGATGCGCTTTGGAACCGCATTCCGGCCGATGCTGCATGGGCGTCATGGAAGGAGTTGCTGGTCTTGTTTCGCTGGCGACCAAAAAAAGCAGCCGCTTACCTCGTCAAGCATTCCCTTGTGAGCATGGCGAGATTGATGAAAGGAAATTTGCCCGATAATTTCCTTCGTGCGCTTCATGAAGTGGGAATGTACAAAAATTATCTTCCGCCTGTCGGAAAAGTGGATGTTGGTGACCTGGAGCGAGCAACACCTTTGAGCAGCGATTTCGGCTTCGATCGGGGCGGGGCCATTGACCGCTTTTACATCGAAGAATTCCTGGAAACCAACGCTCAGGCTATACGCGGAACTGTTCTCGAGATCGGAGATAACGAGTACACACTGAAGTTTGGTCGCACTTGTGTCAGTAAAAGTGATATCCTGCATATCGATTCCTCTAACGAAAAGGCAACCTATGTGGCCGACATCGCGCACGCGCCACAAATGCCAAGCGAGTATTTCGACTGCATCATTTTTACGCAGACCCTGCATCTCATCTACGATTTTAAGAGCGCGCTTGCCACTTGCTATCGGATACTCAAACCAGGCGGCACATTGCTGTTGACAGTGCCCGGTATCACTCAAGTCGACAAAGGCGAGTGGAAGGATTACTGGTTATGGTCGTTCACCGACACCGCTATGAAAAAAGTGATGGCCGATACGTTCAATGGCTCGCGCGTGGAAGTGAAGACTTTTGGAAATGTATATGTGGCAAGCGCATTTCTTTATGGCATGGGGTTGCCCGAAGTATCCCGAAGCATGTTATGTGTGCATGACCCGGCCTATCAGGTGATCGTAAGCGTGAGAGCGACAAAACATTGATGTGTATGTTCAGCAGCTTGTGGAGAGAGTTACGGAAGTCGATGCAGCGGAAAGCTGTCATTCTCATGTATCATCAGGTATCGGAAAAGAAAGCCGACCCCTGGCAGCTCGCGGTGACGCCCGAGAACTTCCAAATGCAGCTCGATATTCTTGCTGCGCATTTCAATGTTCTTCCTCTGCACCAGCTCGTTGACGATGTCAGACGCGGAAAGCTTCAGAAAAATTCGGTGGCCATAACTTTTGATGACGGATTTGAAGACAACTATACTTCGGCCGCACCCATTCTCGATTGGTTCAAGCTTCCGGCAACATTCTACATCACATCAAGTGCCATTCGAACTCAACGGTTGTTTTGGTGGGACGAATTGCAAACGTTGATCCTCTGGCCGGACTACCTGCCGAAGAATTTGAACATCACCATCGGTGGCGAGCCGTGTATTTTTTAGTTCAAACGTGACCAGCGACTTTCGGGTTCTGACAGCGCAGAGGTGAGGGCGGGGGTAGATGGAGCGGACGGGGAGAATGAACGCGTTACGCTTTACCTGCGCCTTTGGGAGCGTATCAAACCGCTGCAGCACCTCGATCAATATACAGTGATGCGTGTGCTGCGCAAATGGTCCGCTCAAGACTATATCCCATTGGGTGAAAACGGTCCGATGCTGCCCAATCAGGTGAAGAAGCTTTCGATGAATAAGTTATTCACCATCGGTGGCCATACCGTCAATCATGTTATGCTGGGATCGCAGTCGGAGATCGTTCAGTCGTATGAGATCAGGGAATGCCGGGCCGATATTCTCGAACTCACCGATATCGAAGTTCGCGGCTTCGCTTACCCCTATGGCAATTTCAATGAAACATCGAAAAGATTGCTGCAGAAGTTTGGTTTCGATCATGGTGTATCAACTGAAGAAGGCGCGGTCACTTCTGAATCGGACGTATTTCAGCTTCCCCGGCTTCAAGTGAAGAACTGGGGAACACAGGAGTTCGGTTGGAAATTGAGACAATTTGTAAAGTAACGCTTATGAAAAATGATCCCGTAGTTTCTGTCGTTCTCTGTTTCTACAACGAAGAGCGATTTATCGAAGAGGCGATTGCAAGCGTGATCCATCAAACGATGACGGAATGGGAGTTGCTGCTCGTTGACGATGGCTCTTCCGATCGAAGCACATACATTGCGCGACAGTTTTCCCAGCGTTATCCGGATAAGATATTATATCTCTGGCATCCCGGGCACTGTAACGAAGGTTTAAGCGCAAGTCGTACCCTTGGAATTGCCCGAGCACGTGGCAAGTTTATTGCATTTCTCGATGCTGACGATACATGGTCGGAAGTCAAACTGGCCGATCAACTTGAAATTTTTGCAACGCATCCTGTAGTGTCTGTACTGCTTGAATCGTCACGGTACTGGAAATCCTGGTGTGGTAAGGAAGTCGACACGATCGTTGACGTGGGTGTTAGCGAAGGGATCTACCATCCTCCGCAGCTGATGTTGAAGCTGTATCCTTTGAGTACTGGTTCAGCGCCTTGTCCATCGGGCATCATGGTCAGGCGCGATGTTTTGGAAAGATGCAATTTCGAAGAATCGTTTCGTGGCATTTACCAGATGTATGAAGATCAGGCGTTCTTGTGCAAGGTGTATTTGAACGAAGTAGTGTACGTTTCCCATCGTTGCCATAACAACTACAGGCAGCGGCCTTCTTCGCTGGTGTCGTCTGTTTACGAGAGCGGAAAGTATCACATCGTGCGAAAATATTATTTGCAGTGGTTTGTCACTTACCTGAAATGGAAACATGTGAGTCATAAGCAAGTCTGGAAGCTGACAAAGGCCGCAAACCTTCCGTATCAGCGACCCTGGCTCCACCGCATGACAACTGAGTGGCCGAAGTTCGGCAAAGCCATACTCGCGAGAATCCTGGTTCGATTGGGCTTACTTCATTACCATAAAGCATGAATTCTCCTTCCATAACCGTGCTGATGCCCGTATATAACGCGGCACCTTTTCTGCGTGAAGCGATCGACAGCATCCTGAGACAATCGCATTCCGATTTTGAATTGCTGATCATCGATGACGGTTCTTCCGATGATAGCGTTGATATCGTTTTGGATCATTGCGATTCACGGATCCGGTTGGTGCGGAATGAAAAGAACATGGGCATTTCGGCAACTTTGAATCGCGGAATCCAACTCTCGAACACCGAGTTGATCGCCCGGATGGACGCGGACGACATCAGCTACCGCGACAGACTTGAAAAACAATTCGCTTATATGAATGCTCACCCCGATTGCGCGCTGCTTTCAACGTGGGCAAGGGTCATCACTGCCGATAAGCGATTTGTCAGGCTTGAACGGTACCGTAGCAATTTTTATTACTATAATCTCACTTTCGAATGCTGGATGTATCATCCCACCGTCATGTTTCGAAAGCAGGCAATTGAGTCGGTGGGCATGTACAGCATGTCTTATTCCGAAGATTTCGATTTGTTCTGGAAAATATCAACCAGGTTTAAGATCGCAAATCTCGCGGAAGCGTTGGTGGATTATCGTTTGTCTCCGAATAGTTTGAATACTGTTTTGCGTAAAAAGGAATATGAAATTGCGAATGAGCAAAACGTGAGGCGTAATATTCGCTACTACGTTCCCGATGCAGACCTGACAAACGAACAACTCGAATGTCTGCGTCATAATTTTGATCCGATTGTGAACTCCGGGAACACAGACGCGGTGATCGATGCGATCGGATTTCTGGAATTGTTTACGGATCGTTTCCTCAGTTTCAACAACCCCAATCGGGATGAGCGGTCTATTCGCGATGCACACTTCTTCAAAAGGCAATTTATTCTGAATGAAGTTGCAATGCGATTGCCTCCAGCGCGGGCATTCGATCTTCTTGTTCGTGCGCGAGCGTGGCAACCTTTGGTCGGCCGCGTCAGGCACGGAGTAAAATGGCGTGTAAAAGAGCTGTTACGCACTGTCAGTTTCTAGAATCAGTTAAAACTTTCAATGTCTATAGCGCGAATACCGATATCGCCCCCGAGTGTGCAGCCGCGTATGAACGAAGCGGACAGACCGCTGTGGTCAGTGATGATACCCGTATACAACTGCGGCCGGTATTTGCCGGAGACGCTCAGCTCTGTTGTGCGCGAACTTGGCAACCGCAGTGATGCGCAAATAGAAGTTGTGGATGATGCAAGCACCGACACCGATGTGGAAGCACTTGTCGCCAGGTATGGTGACGGAATTGTTGGGTATACCCGCCAACAACGGAATGTTGGAAGCCTGAATAACTTTCACACATGCCTTCAGCATTCGCGGGGGCACCTGGTGCATCTTCTTCATGGTGATGATCGCGTTCGTCCTGGATTCTACAAAGCTTTCGAAAATCTGTTCAAAGATCACGCTCAATTGGGCGCTGCGTTTTGCCGTTACAATTACATCGATGACGCGGGAAAGATCTTGTATGCGCAGCAACCGGAGCAGCAACGCGCGGGGTGTCTGGACAATAGTCTGAGATTGTTGGCTGAACGACAGCGGATCCAATATGCGTCTATGGTGGTAAAGAGAGAGGTCTATGAACACCTTGGCGGTTTTTACGGAGTTGAGTATGGTGAAGATTGGGAGATGTGGACGAGGATTGCAGTCCACTATGCCATTGGATACATACCTGAAGTCCTTGCCGATTATCGCAAGCACTATGAATCGATCTCAGGGCGTTCATTTCTTACAGGAAAAAATGTTCGTGATCTCACCTTTGTCATGGACAAGATCCGTCAACTGCTGCCATACGAAATTCGAGACCAGGTGAGTACGCGAAGCCGGATATTCTATGCCGACTACGCTATGCGCACAGCAAACGACATCTGGAAAAATCTCCGGGATAAAGCCGGAGTTCGCGCGCAGCTCCGGGAAGCATTTCGGCTTGACCGCAATGTGCAAATGGTCTACAAAGCGATAAAGCTATTCGCAAAAATGAGTATTGGCTTATGAACTACAATGGTGTATCGGTCATTATTTGCTGCCATAACGGAGAACGCAGGTTACCTGAAACTGTTCGGCACCTGGCGATGCAGCAAGTTCCTTCTTTCATTCGGTGGGAGTTTATTTTCGTGGACAATGGCTGCACAGACCAGTCTGCTGCGATTGTGGAAGAGATATGGGATCTGTATCGGCCTGTTGGGCAATTACGGATTGTCTATGAACCATTGCTTGGCCTCAGTTTCGCGCGATCGCGTGGATTTAGTGAAGCTCAGCATGAGGTGATGATTATGTGCGATGACGACAACTGGCTAGCGCCCGATTATATTTTTCAGGCGCATACGCTGATGTCACTTCGAAAAAAAATTGGCGCGCTGGGAGGACGTGGGGAATTGGTCTTCGAACAAACTCCTCCCGAGTATATCGCTCAAGCAGGGATCTTCGCGGCTGGGGAACAGGCAAATGCGCGAGGCAAGGTAAGGTCAAACCGCGTCTACGGAGCGGGCTGCATTATTCGCAGATCCGCTTACCTAAAATTACAGCAAGTAGGTTTTCAAAGCCTCCTTACCGACAGGAGAGGAGCGACTCTCGCATCGGGTGGAGACCATGAACTGTGTTATGCGCTTGCAATCTTGGGATATGACATCTGGTATGACGATCGCCTCAAATTTTTGCACTTCATTACGAAGGAGCGGCTTACCTGGGAATATTTCACCCGGTATGCTCGGGAAAGTGCATGCTGCTTCGATGTGCTCACATCGTACAAAATGATTGCCGCAGACTTCAACAGCCACAAATTTTCTATCATCGCGCTAAGCCGCGATTTCCTGTTTGTTGTCAGAAGGTGGATAACGGTTCGAATACAACAATCGTTGGTCGATGCAATGTCGGTTCGGGGAAGATTGCTCGAATTTAAAGCAATCATTCTCGGCAACAAGATCCGCGCGTATTTTTCACAGTTTACACACATGGTGAAAAACCACGACCGTATTCTCGCATTCAAGGAGTCATGCATCCAGGCGAAATTGCTGAAGCGACCTCGAGTCAGGCAAAAGATATTCGGTCTATTTTCTCTTTAGCACTTTTTCCACTGCATCCACAATGTTTTCCGGACCAAGGCCGTATTTCTTGAGGAGTTGTGTTGGCGTACCGCTTTCACCGAATGAGTCGTTCACAGCAACCATTTCGATTGGAGCGGGATTGAATCTTGCCAGCACTTGTGCCACGCTGTCGCCAAGGCCGCCATTGATCTGATGTTCCTCGCAGGTGACCACACATTTCGTTTTTTGAACCGAAGTGAGGATCGCCTCGACATCGAGGGGTTTGATCGTATGGATGTTGATGAGTTCAACGCTGACTCCCTTCGCAGTAAGCTTCTCCTCAGCCTCGATCGCACTCCAAACAAGATGTCCGCACGCGAAGATCGTTACATCTTTTCCATCGATCAGCTTATCGGCTTTCCCGATCGTGAATGGAGCGTCAGCCGCAGTGAAGATAGGCCAGCTCGGGCGACCGAAACGCAGGTAAGCGGGGCCAACATGTTCGCCCAGCGCAAGCGTTGCGAGACGCGTCTGATTGTAATCGCAAGGAACGATCACCGTCATACCCGGCAACATCTTCATCATTCCCACATCTTCCAGAATCTGGTGAGTTGCTCCGTCTTCACCGAGGGTCAGACCCGCGTGAGATGCACAGATCTTTACATTTTTGCCTGAATACGCGATCGACTGGCGGATCTGGTCGTAAACTCTTCCCGTTGAAAAATTCGCGAAGGTTCCGGTGAAAGGGATCTTTCCACCGATGGTCATCCCCGCTGCAAGCCCCATCATGTTCGCTTCAGCAATACCTACCTGGAAAAAACGTTCAGGAAAATCTTTTTTAAATGCGTCCATCTTCAATGAACCCGTGAGGTCCGCACATAGACCGACAACATTGGGATTTTTCTTTCCAAGTTCATGCAGGCCGGCACCAAAGCCGGAGCGTGTGTCTTTCTTTTCGGAGAAGGTGAATTTTGTTGCCATGGGTGTAAAAATGCTGTCGCGAAAGTCGGAAAATATTTCCGTTCCTCCACCTGTCCGACCGTTTAAGTGTTAAAGTTTCGTTAATGGTTCAAAATCACCCATTTCGCTTTGGCTGTGCATGACTGCCTTTCCGTAAAGATGCAATGAAACCGCATCTGCTGAATGACGCACGAAACCAAAACCAATCGCAACTATCTCATCTGGTTCCTCATCGGCCTTTTAGTAATGCTCTTACCATGGTTCGTGCTGAGTTAGCCACGAGCTTTGAGCTACGAGCTGCTAGCTGTGGCGGGTAAATTGAAAAAATACCCTCTCAAACGGCTTAAATTGGACGTATCTCGATTCTCAAAGCTGATGCTAACTTGTTCCGTGACAGTTTTTTTATTTCCGGAATCTTCAACAACAGCACACCAGGCTCGAGGCTCGCAGCTAACAGCTCGCAGCTTTTTCAAAACATCTTCACATTCAACGTCTGACCTGACACTACCTGGATCGTTTTTACGGCAGTGTATTTACTGCCCGCTGCCTGCTTTGTACGAAAAGCGATGCGATAACTTCCGGGTAAAAGATTGTAGGAATGAATACTCTCTGTTTCATTCAAGTTGCACACCCACTTACTTTCGCCTAAGGGCAGAATTTCAAACAGATTTCCAATGCCCTTCATCAGCGTGTTGATATTAACCAAACCAGTTGCCGGTATCGTGATTGTCTCGGTCCGGTCTGCTTTGATCTGCACGGCTATGATTCGCTTGGGAAGTGTAAAAGTTTCAACTTCATAATCGCCTTGCAGGTACCGGTAGGGTTCTCCGCTTCGCTGCACATTTAATATCTCGCTTTTCCCTTTCTCACGCACAACAAATGAAAATGGGTTTCCCTTTCCTTCTGATCTTGCATTTAAATAACCTTGTGGCGCTTCGATGGTAATCACATTGTGCTTGCCATGCTGCAGCTCGATGTTGCGCTTCACAATGCGGGGAACCGTGTTTACCCAGATGTCATACGGAACAACCTGGTCGACCTGAACTGAATCCGGTCGCCCCAACCGATCGCGATAGTGAACGAATTCGTAGCTCGGCATTCCGGTTATGCTGTTGACAAAACTCACATCAATATTCGTTTCGACAGGCTCGTTTGCACCATTCAATAATTCCACGCTTACGGTTGTTCTTGCGAGCGATTGGCTGATACTTTGATTGAGCACTTTATTGAATTCATTGGCATCTTGCGAATCGATATATTTTCCAACACAGTCCAGCACTTGTCCGCCTTTCAACCCGAGACCGATGACGAATGGACGCAGAAAAATTCCTTTCGCCTGCAATTCTTTCGATACGGCACAAGGATCTCCACCGCATGACTCAACGCCATCGGTGATCAGGATGAGAATGTTGCGATATCCCGATGCTGCGGGAAAATCCTTGGCAGCTTGCGAAATTGAAAATGTGATG
>CBHROW010000024.1:0-24233 GCA_966080355.1 uncultured Chryseosolibacter sp. | reverse complement strand
TTAATCTTGCTGCTGAAGTCGTATTGAACATCGGTGTGGTACATCCGGCTTTGTTGTTTAAGCCACGCACCGCCAGTCGCTGTTCCGGTCGATACTCCAGCATTGGTGTGATCCCAATTGTTGATCTTGATAATTTGATTTTTGAGGTCATTGAATTCCTGTGTTCCAGGTTCAGCACGTCCATCATCTGCTGCAGCACGCGCGATCCGCATCGCTTCGTCAAGTGAGACTCCGGCATTCAGCGAGCCTTGCAGTGACGTCCGGAACTTGTCGCGCCATGCGTTGTTAGACAAATGCGACAGATCGAGATTGTCGGAGAGGGGTTTGAGGTTGTAAGAATCTCCCGTGTTTTCGATCGACACATAAGAACGCACCAGGTAATTGGCGCCTTTTAATTCAAGCTTGTGATTTTGCACCGTGGTGTTGTCGAGCTGAACCTTGTTTCCACGCTGGAATAAACCATCCATCAACCCAAAGCGATAGGCGTAGGAGATCTCCGCGTTCTCTCCAAGTTTGTAATGCAGCGAAGCATCGAACTTGTAGTTGGCAACTTTAGGAGGTACGAGATCTTTTTCCCAATAGCCAGTTCTCCGAACAATGAACGATTGGTTTGACTTTCCATTGTAGGTAACGTTGTTGATGGTTACGGCATTGCTGCCACTGTCGTCACCATATTTATTCCACGCATCATAGGCAGGATGATCGGCCACATCGAGCTCTGGATAAGATGGATTACCCGTGGCTGGAGTACTGTTCGGATTTTGATCCGTTGTCGACCGTCCACGCCAGTCTGTTGCCTGGAGATAGCTTCCGTTGATCTTGAATGCGCATTTGTTATTGAAAGCTTTTGCAAACCGGATCGCAGTTTCAGTTACCGGACTCGGATCGTAGTCAATTCCGTCAACATGGTTCACACCAACTTTCTGATAAACGCTCAATCCCTGATACAGAAATGGCGACTTACTGACGAGATTCGCCATGCCATTGATCGCGTTCATACCATACAGGGCAGATGCCGCACCCGGTGTGATCTCAACACTTTCAATATCGAGCTCGGTGGGGCCAATCGCGTTTCCGAGCGGAACACCAAGGGTCGATGCCTGCATATCGACACCATCAGCGAGCTGAACAAAACGGAAGTTGTTGGGAATGTTGAAGCCGCGCGTATTCGGAACTTTGAACGTAAGGCTCGAAGTTGTCATTTGTACACCTTTCAGATTCTCGAGGGCATCGTAAAAAGTAGGAGCAGGAGTTTCCTTGATCGCCCTCAGGTCAAGTTTTTCGATCGCGACAGGAGATTTCAATTGAGATTCCTCCACGCGAGAAGCGGAGATCACCACTTCCTCTCCCAGAAGCGCACCTTCTTCAAGGGAAATGTTAATGGGCTGGTCCAAACTTGTTACAGTTACCTCTTGTGTTTTGTATCCAAGGAACGAATACACGAGCGTAAGGGGAGCAGCAACTTTCGTGTTGATCTTATAAGAGCCTTGCGTATCTGAGATGGTGCCCAGCACGGTTCCTTTGATAGAAACATTTACGCCAGCGATGGGCTCTTTGGTGTTGCTGTCCTTTATTTTGCCAGTAACAGCTTGCTGTCCGGAAGCTGTCAAAGTTGATAGCAGTACAACACTAACAACAGCGAGTGTGTGGTAAAATTTGATCATCTTAAACTCTATCGATTTAATAGTCTTTTGTAAAGGAAGAGCTAAAACTCTATAAAACCAATAGAGTTCGGAGATTTTAAAGATTTTTTAACAAACACACCGCTTTGCCCGGTTTAATCGATGGCGTGCCTTGAATTATTGAAAGAATTCCAGCCGAAGGCAAGCGTGATAATTTCCTGTAAACATGGTTAACTATGCATGAATGGGTGTTGGCTGCCGATCCACCAGAACCATTCCCTTACGGAGCGCCAGTGATCATGCGAATAGCAGCCACGCGATTACCAAGGTGATCACAATGTTAAAGAGCTGAGCAATGAGAAAGGCATACAACGGCTTTTTGTTCTCGGCATTGAACAAGTCGCTGAAGCGCGTCTCCAGTCCGATGCTGGTAAATGCGAGCACGAACCAAAGCGTTTGAAGACTTTTCAATCCATCTTTGGCGGGAGCGATGGTTTCCGGATTCAATACGAATGAGAATAGCAACGAAGCTGCGATGAATCCCAATACAAATTTTGGAAAGCGATCCCAGAGCAGTCTTAGAGAGGGCCGTGTAGACTCATGACCTGCAGGGGCTTTTTGAGCGTATGCCCAATAGACGCTGATTGCAAACGCGGCTAATCCCAGCAATACATTCTGCGAAAACTTGACAATTGTACTGTACTTCAACGCGGTTTCTCCAACCATCGTGCCTGCAGCAACTACCGCCCCTGTTGTGTCGATCGTTCCGCCAAGCCACGCACCGGTCACTTCTTCAGACAGCTGCAAAGCCTTTGCAAGGTATGGCATGACGATCATCATCGGAATCGCTGTGACCAGGACGAGCGAAATGATATAGGAAAGTTTTTTCGGATCGCCCTTGATCGCTCCGGCCGTTGCGATAGCAGCAGACACTCCGCAGATCGAAACAGCGCTCGACAACATCATGGACAACTCGCTGTCGAGCTTGAAACGTTTACAGATCCAGAATGCGAAATACCATACGGCCAATACCACTGCAAGAGCCTGGATCATTCCCAGCGAGCCGGCTTTCAATATGTCTGAGAAAATAATGCCCGTGCCCAGCAACACCAATCCGATCTTGACAAAAGTTTCCGCAGCGAGTGCATTGCGGAACCATTCGGGTAGTTTGAAAAAGTTTCCGAGGATGAGTCCAATAGCAAGTGCGAAGATCACCGCTTCTAGATTCAGCGATTTCGCCATGCTGCTCCCCGTCATGATCAGGGCCAGAACGCTGAGCAGGTAAATAACGGGAATCACTTTCGCATTGGCTCTCACCTCTTTGCCTGTGAGCTTCGCTGCCGCAATTCCAATCACTGTGACCACGGCCAGCTGAAACAACATCTTTGAAATATTTTCACCGGTAAGAACCTTGTGTAGAAGTTCGTCAGGATTACTCCACGAAAAAGCCGGGGCGGGAAAAATTATCCCGCAGAGAAAAATCGTGATGATCACAAAACCAAGGATCACAACTGCCCAATCTTCCGATATGATGAAGATGTTCTTTTTAAAGGAGCCTGCTTGTTCAGCCATACGAAGTGTTATCGTGGCTAAGATAGAATTCTTTCTGAATAATGAAGATGCCGTTCAAAAAAACAAAAGGCCCTCGCTGAGCGAAGGCCCTGTGCCGAAGATGCGAATTGTTTTCTCAGTTTGTCGCTTTCCGGATGTAAACGTTGCCGTACTTCGACTCGAAACTATACTTCGGGCCATTACCTGGCTTTGCAGTTACATAAGTGTGAAAGTCTTTATTTTGAGAAGCCGAGCCTCCGAATTTCACATCGAGGTTTGTGTAGATCTCACCGTAGTTTGTTTCGGCTGTAATCTCACCCGTAGCGCGTTCGGTCACAGCAGCGTCAACACCACCATAGGTCGACTCCACAACAAGTGGCCCGTTGAATTCCTTGATCTCCACCATTCCATAAACCGACTCCACACGCGTTTCCATATTTTTAGGAACTTTGATGTCGAGTTCGATCTCGATGTCTGCGCCCCATGACATCGTGTTGTAACCCTGCCCGTGTTCTTGCTGATACTTTTTCCACTCTGCTTTATCGCGGAAAATGATCTTTTGCCCATCGCGAACAATGGTTATTCGCTGCGGAAGATGTTTAAGGTCTTTTATGCCTGAGCGGATATCGATCGTATTTCCGCTTACTGAATTTTCAAAGAGAAAAGCATCGTCATTCTCTCCACCGTTGATGCTGATCGTGCCTTGTACTGAAATTTCATTTTTGTCCCACGTGCTCACTTTCACCAGGTCCGGGTAATCGAATCGCATGTTGATGCGCTGACCGGGTGATACCGGGATGGTTTTGTTCAGCGTTGTTTGTCCGAAAACCGCCACCGGGATCACGATGAGAGCCGCGATTATTTTGTTCATGACTTTCATAAATGTTTTGGTTAGAATGAAAATCTCCTCCCGTAGTTAAGCGGAAGGAGGGTGGGATTTTATTTCTTGCGGAGGTATACGTTGTTGTGGTTCGAAGCCAGTTCGATCTCGGTGCCGCCACCATTGAGTTTGCCGCTTACTTTGTCGCTATATTTTACAAAGCTTCCGGTTTTATCGATCTCGATCTTGAAGTCCGGGTCTACCAGGATCTCGCCCCAGCTTGTACCGAGTCTCAGGTTCGCCTTGGTCGCGACAGGCAACGCTACGTCTACATGTCCGTGCACGGAAACCAGCGACACGGCCGCTTTCAGTGGCGCACCGAGTGATGCTTCGATATCGCCATGCACGGTTTTGATCTGCATGTTGCCGGTCGTGTTGGTCAATTGCACGCCATTGTGAACGGTGGAGGCTTCGATTTCACCTTCAAAATTTTTCACCTCGAAATCATCCCCGTAAGGCGAAGTATGCGAGTAGCTGATCTTCATGCCATTTGGAACTTTGATGGTCACTTCTGGTCCATCGGTTTTTTTCAACTGCTGTACCTCTACCACATCACCATTCGTCACAACTGAGAGTCCAAGCCCAGTGTTATCGTCAATGCCCATGCTGCTGATGGCGCGAAGACCTTTTGCACGGTCATCATCATCACGGTCACGGCCGCGCGTGGTGAATACTATTTCGTTTCCGGAGTATCCCTCGATCATCACGTTGTTCACCTCGCGGATCACCAGTCGACCGGTGCTTTTTGATACTTTGTATTCTTGTGCTGAGATGGTTCCTGTTATCATCAGCGCGATCATCATGATCAATAATTTCTTTTTCATTTCTCTCTGTTTTATGTTCACTGTTTTCGGTTCACAGTTCACAGACGTGCTTTCCGTGAACCGTGAACTGTTAACCGTGAACCCGATTCATGTTTGTTACTGGCGATCAAGGCAGTTGTTACAATTTCGGTCCTACTTTTTTCGCAGATACACTTTGCCGTAGTTGCACGTCAAGTCGATGTTCACCCCGCCACCATTGATCGTGCCGCTTACCTTGTCGCTGTATTCGATCATGCCACCTTTTCTTTCTACATCGATCTTGAATTCCGGTGCTACGAAGATCTCTCCGTAGTTTGTTTCGAGTCTCAGGTTTGCCTTCGTTGCCTGTGGTAGCGTGACATCTACAAAACCATAGATCGAAACAATAGAGATCGGGTCTTTGATGGTAGTTTCGAAATCTGCTTCTACATGACCGTAGATTGTTTTCACCGTGAGTGGTCCTGTCACTTTATCGAGCTCGATGCTGTTGTATTGTGCAGAGATCTCGATTTCATTGGTGAGGTTTGAGAATTTTGCTGTTCCACCATATTGTGATTCATGCGAGTAAGATACGATCACCCCTTTTGGCACGAGTATCTTGATGTCGGGCGATTCTGTTTTCTTCAGCTGATACACTTCCACCACGTTGCCCTTGTCCGTTACATTGATGCCGAGGCCGGTGTTATCTTCAAGCCCCAGGCTGTTCACCGAGCGTAAACCTTTTGCGCGATCATCTCTGTCACGGCCTCCACTTTCGGACGTGAAGATGATCTCGTTTCCGCTGTGCCCCTCTACCCTTACTTTGCCGAGATGGATCTCGAGTCGGCCGGTATTCTTGGCCACTTTGAATTCTTGTGCAAAGCTCCATCCGGAACTGATCAGGGTAATCATTACTGCGAGTATTATATTCTTGTTTTTCATTTTCAATGTTGATTTTTCCTTTACCTAAACCTATTTTATTTATTCCTTCATGAAAGTTTCATTATTGCTGAGTATGCTTCGTCTTTCACCGCATGCATGGTTCCTTCGTCATCCACCATCTTCTGCAGATCTTTGACAACACCTTTTTCCTTCATTTGCACGAGCAGCTGGATAAGCTTGATCTGCACGATCGGATCTTTTTGTTGGGCTAGTGCCTTGACCAATTCCTCGCGGACTTTCTTCTCGTGCACGAACTTGCTCAAGGCATCAAGCGCTGCAAGACGCACGTTTGAGTTAGGGTCCTGGTTCATCGTGGTGACCAAAGCCTCTACGATCTTGTCATCCGCTTTCTCGAACGACAATGCTACGTTCACGCCTTTAATGCGCTGGCTTGCAGATTGATCGTTATTGAGCATCGCCATCATCTCATTCGTTTGTTTCTCAAGCAGCAGCACATGAGCCCGGGTTATGTCGAGGATGTCGTTTTGTTTTTTGATGTACAGGCCGATCGCTCCGGCAATCGCGAGAACGGCAACGGCTGCAGCTGCGCGGTACATGCCAGGTTGGAAGAAGATGGTTTTCGTTTGCTTCGAAGTAGTCATCTCCTCTTTCAACATTTGCTCGAACGATGACTGAAGTCTGCTGCTCGGCTCCAACCTTGCTGACCGGTCCATAACATGCATCACCTCCTTCAACTCTTCATATAGTTTGTACGCCTCGGCATTGTTGACAAGCTCCTGCTCCACCACGTGGCGATCGACAGAATTCAATTTGTTGTCGATGTAGTCGATGAGCAGGCTTTCTAATTTATTCTTTTCCATAGTTTCTATTCATTGCTGCGGGCCATCCCGCGTTGATGTTCACAGTTGACGGTTGACTGTTCACAGCCATTTAGGTACTGATTCCTGTGAACCTCCCTACCGGAAGGCAGGAGGTGAACTGTCCACCGTGAACTTGTATTTCATATCTTCTCGAGTTCAAAGTAGTATTCTCTCAACTTCAAAATCGCGCGATGCACTTTCACCTTGATATTCGCCACGGTGGTGTCCATGATGGCGGCAACTTCCTCGTATTTCATTTGCTGAAAGCGTGTCAATACGAGCAACTCGCGCTGTTCTTCGCTGAGCTTCGCGAGAGAACGTTGAAGAATTCTCTCTTTCTCGTCCTGCTCTTCGCTCTCTTCACGGTCTGCCATACGATCACTGATTTTATCTACATCCACGAAATCTGAAAATCTGTTCTTATGGGCCTGATAGTGGTCGCTGAACACGTTGCGTGCCACTTGATAGATCCACGATTGAAATTTGTTTCCTTCGCGATAGCTGTTTCGGTATTTGATGATCCTCAGAAAAACATTTTGGGTGAGGTCTTCGGCCAGGTCCCGATCCATCGTCATCCGCGCCAGGAAATTGAAAATGCGCTTGTTATATCGCTCAAAAAGCAAGGTTGCCTGCTGAAGCTCTCCGCGTTTTACGGCCTCCATTATCGTTTCGTCTGTCATCAGAACCTCGATTTTTGTCAAATTTCGTGTTAGTTACCGGGCGGTATGGAAATGGTTACAGTTGAAATTACGAGTTTTTTAGCTGGCACGATCTGAACGCAACTGCCGGGCGCCTGGACGGATATTGACAACCCTTTGAACAGTTTTATAAATCTGAATTGCCCCTTGCACGCAGTTTCGCAGATGGGTTCGACTCTCGGACTTTCTATTTCTATTGCACTGCCTTGGCACCATTCAACAAGCAACGTTGAGCATCACAGTTTCGCGAAGGTGGCGTTTTGGCCGCACGCTATCTACTTGGAAATTTATTATTTACAAGAAAAACCTGACAACAAGAATTGAGTTTGCCCACTGCAGTAACGGCCATAATACATACCATCGGAACTGAGTCGATCGCGGATCGAAGCGAGACAATGCGCGCCACGTCAGGGTGTTTATATGCCAGTTGCACTAACCACTTGGACGCACGTGCTATGAACGCGGTTCACCATAGGTATCGTAATTAGACTGACTCGAATGAACGCGTGTTCGAACCCTTTCGAATCGAGATTGGGGTGATCCTTATATGCTATCCCGGCAAGTGCGCTGCAAACTACAACGAACGGCCCGATAGCTACATTTTTCCGCTGGCCACCGGACTATTTTCAATCGCTAAAATTTGCTCAGAATGCAACAGAACATCGAAGGCTTCCTGGTTTATTTTTTTGTGACACTTGTGTTAAGCGCGATTCACGCGATCATATTTGCCGCCCTTTATCTTGGTTCGCAAAGGTCGACTTTCTTTGTTTCTATCGCCATCGTTTTCACCTTGCTGATCGTACTCTACCTCATCATGCACAGCGGAATTCGCAAAGGACCGCGAGACACGCTCGGTGAGTTCGTCATTTTCCTCGGACTCGTATCAATCGTGTTCTTTGTGGTTATAGTTGTTGTGGGCCTGCGTGCTTCTGGCTATATCGGCTTTGATAACAAACCTTCGTTCTTCACCATGAAAACCGTACTGTTATATATGTATCGCATCAGCCCTTTTTTTCTCATGTTCCTCAATGTAGTCAATGTGTTTCTCCTCGAATTTTTGTCCGTTTCACGGCAATCTTAAGATTACCGCGCTGACCGGTGAAGTAATTCAATGAAGTTCTTCAGTTCAGCTGGCCTGAGGTTTCTCAAACGGATTATTTTGGTTTTCGAATTCATTGTTATGGTAAGTGTTTCCGAAGATCCATCGTGAACCCTCATATCTTTGTATTCGTCTTTCAAGCGAAAAATTTCAGCGTTTTGTATTGCTGCCATGATCGCGCGTATGGTTTGGTCTTCCAGTTTTCGCTTCACTGAATATCTGCCATCCGTTTCAACAACTTGAAAGCGCGGAAAAGTATCTGCATGTTCGATCCGCTCGATGCGTAACTCATACCACGATGATAATGGCTGAACAGGACGCGACTCCAGTTTGATGAAAAAATCGGCAGGAATGGTTTTCTCATCATGGCACCCCGAGAGGGCAATCACCATAAACGAAATAATGCTCCGTATGCTCATACTTAAACGATTCACGAACAAGTTCATCATTGCGCTTTCATATTAAATAGGTTTGAACGTTTAGCTGCATCAATGGACACATGGCGAAAATATTAATTCATAAGTACGCGCTCAGCTCGATGGTTCAATCCATGGTTCAAGGTTCACCCAACGCATTTTTTGCTGATCGATAAAAAAAATACCTCGATAGTTGTTAGCTGATTTAAAAGCATATTTAAAAGGTGGCGGCCCCGGCCATCACACCGGCAGGCACCACGGTCGGGCTATCCGCTGCAACTCCGGCTCCGCGCGTGCCGGCACACTTCGGGGTTTCCGCTTCTATCCCTGGCCCAAAGCGCTCTGAATAATGACTTGCGTTTTAGATCTAATCTCGCCTTAGAACCGGAACCGCTAAATAATATTCGGGTAAGAAAAAAATACAACCTCCAAGCTATTCAATAGTCAAGGCAACGCGGAAAATTAATGCGAGATGTAAGCGTCTTTTCAAGCCCTGACATTAATTCCATTTTACACGGATATACTTTTCATTCTTTTTAAAATGTGAAGGGATTGCTTTTAAGATTGCTTCGCGAAGTTTGGTGAGTAACATTTCTTTCACAAACCCCTGGTGAACTGCAAGACTTACCTCACGCACGGGCTCAGGCGACATAAAATGCTTCACGTGTCTGCTTTTTGTATTTACAGCCAGCTCTGGAATAAGCGTGTATCCATAGTTGTTATCGACCATTCCTTTCAAAGTCTCAAAAGAACCGCTTTGATAGTTGAGTTGATGGTGCGCTTTCTTTCCTTTGGCCGAACAGAGATTCATCACTTGTCCGCGAAAGCAGTGCCCTTCTTCCAACAACAAAAGATTTTCACTGGTAATCGACTTGAGATTGATCTTGTCTTTTTTGAAATAGTCGAGATTTTCGGATGTATATAATAGAATGGGCTCGTAAAATACGGGTATCTCCCTGATCTCTTTGTCATCGAGCGGTGTCACAAGAATAGCCACATCGAGCCGGTTTGCTTTCAATTGCCTGACGATCTCATCCGTTTGCATTTCCGTCACCGTGAAAGAAGTTCCCGGATGTTTTTCAAGGAACTCGTTCAAAAATCGCGGTAACAGATATGGAGCAAGCGTTGGGATCACGCCCAGCCTGAATTCTCCTTCTATTGAATCCTTCTCAATGCGAATGAACTCTTTCAGATTCTTGATCTCCTGCAGGATCTGTCTTGCTTTTCCGATGATGATCTCTCCTGCAGCCGTTGGTTTTAAAGGCTGAGATTTTTCGAAAATTTTGACGGTGAGCTCATCTTCGAGTTTTTTCACCATCATACTCAGCGTGGGTTGAGTCACGTGACAATGTTCGGCAGCCTTAACGTGGTTGCGATGAATATCGAGTGCTACGATATATTCGAGTTGTTGCAGATTCATAAGATGTCAAAAGGCAAACCTATAGATGGTATTTATCTCGTAAAGATAGGTATCAATTATATTTATTGGCCAATAAGGCAGCAGACGTCTTGAATTGTAAAGAGAAATTTCCGGTGAGTTGCCTGCTTGCAATCCTATCTTCCGGTCTTCGTGTCTTTGTGGCCCTTAAGGTTGCACCGGCTTAAAAATTTAATTTTATACGAATACCAACGGTTGGCCCGTTGTTTGGTGTCTAATCCGAAACTTGAAAAACTGATTTTTATGAAAAAGAGATTGATTGCCGTTCTATGGATGATATTGCCCATGGTGGCGCTTGCGCAAGAAGGATTCAAGGGCGAACATTTCATCGAAGTGACTGGAACTGCACAGCAGGAAATTGAACCGAACGAGATCTACACCCTTATCCGCCTGAAAGAATTTGAAGAGAATAAACAGAAAGTCTCTTTAGAAAAACTCGAAGGGGATTTTATGAATGCGTTGAAGAATGCCGGTATTGACAAAAAGCGTCTCGAGCTTGCTGATGCCGGCTCACGCCTCGACAAGCTCGGTCGAAGAGATAAAGATGCTTTTCGCGAAAAAGCATATCAACTGAAACTTACGAGTGCCGCTGAACTGGAAAAATTCCTCGCGAGCCTCGAACCGGTAAAAGTGAGTTCCGTCAATATTACCCGGTTGCATCATTTTGATTATGAGCGCATCAAACTCGAGCTCAAGACGAAAGCCCTTCTTGCCGCGAAAACAAAGGCTGAAACTTTGTTGAGGGCCATTGGTTCAGAGATCGGAAAACCGTTGATGGTGCGCGACTTCGACATCGAACCCTATCAGCCGATGATGGAGATGAAAGCAAACGCAATGATGCGCGATCAATCTGCCGATGAGCAGGAGTCAGCTATCGGCTTCCGCAAGATCAAACTACAATCGCAGATCACAGCCCAGTTCGAAATCAAATAAAAGTTGATCGGTTATTCGTTGATTAGTTGATCCGTTGAAGCGCCCCACGAGTATCCCTCGATCATATTTCGACTAGCAACAAAATGAAGATCTGCCAGCTCGAGGTGCTATCTGAAACGGATCAACGGATTAACCGATCAACGGATCAGCTAAATATTAGGCTGTGGCGTTGTGCGCAAATATGGCTTGATGCGCTTATGGCCTTTCGGGAACTTTGCAGGGATCTCTTCGTCTTTCACTGCTGCTGTAATAATAACATCTTCGCCTTGCTTCCAGTCAGCGGGAGTTGCTACACTATAATTTGCAGTAAGTTGAAGGCTGTCGATCACACGAAGTATTTCGTTGAAGTTTCTTCCTGTTGATGCCGGGTAAGTGATCATCAGTTTCACTTTCTTATCCGGACCAATGATGAACACAGAGCGTACGGTGAATTTGTCGATGTTCGGGTGAACCATGCCATACAGGTTGGCCACTTTGAACTCCGGGTCTGCGATCAATGGATAATCGACATTGGTGTTTTGAGTTTCATTGATGTCACCAATCCATTTCTTGTGCGACTCGAGCGGGTCTGCACTGATGGCTATTACCTTGACGTTTCGTTTAGCGAACTCAGGTCTCAATTTCGCCACAGAGCCAAGTTCTGTTGTACATACGGGCGTGAAATCGGCAGGATGCGAAAACAATACACCCCAGGAGTTTCCGAGCCATTCGTGAAAGCGAATCGTTCCTTCCGTGGTTTCTGCAGTGAAATCCGGGGCAATATCACCTAATCTGATTGACATATTATTGAATTTAATGGTTAAAAATTTTCTGACCTGATGTGCTTAACAGGGCATTAAAATTAGCACTTGGGAAGTTAAATCCAATTAAGACTACCAATTTACTAGATAAATAACAAAAAAATCACAAAATGCTCACTTCCGCTTTCGTGATCTCAGTTTTGATTCGCGTTTGACAAGGTCTGCCAGGGTGCTGGCTTTCATCATCTCTACGGTAGCATTGCGGATTTTCAAAAAGGCATCGCGCACCGAACAGGTCTCTTCATCGACACATTCTGTGCAGCGTTCATAATATTTGAATGTGGCGCAGGGAACATGCGCGATCGCTCCGTCAAAAAGGCGAACCACCTGGGCAAGGTTGACTTCAGCCGGTACTTTTCTTAGAAAATATCCTCCGCCTTTCCCTTGTCGGCTGCCGAGGATTCCCGCGTGTTTAAGGTCAAGCATTATGGTTTCGAGAAACTTCTTGGGTATGCAGCACGCCTCTGAAATATCTTTGATCAGGAATTTTTCCGCAGGCGTCTTTGCCATGTGCACAAGCGCGTGAACCGCATACTTACATTTTTTTGAGAGCATAGTAGAGGAGTAAGTTAGAGCTTTGCAGTTACATTTATGCTATCTACCTTTAAGTTCAATTCAGGATAGGCCCTGAAATGCCGAAGTAGCTCAGCTGGTAGAGCAACGGTTTCGTAAACCGTAGGTCGTGGGTTCAAGTCCCATCTTCGGCTCGAGAGAAGCTGAAAGCTCAAAGCTTAGAGCCGAAAGCCGAATCGTGTAAAGTGGATTTTTTTCACTGTCTGGTTAGGTCAAAAAAGATCCAAACGCGATCGGATCATTATTAATGTTGTGTAAATGCATAAGTCTGGAATAGGCCTCAAGATATCCCCTGGAGAACAGCAATTTGAAATTCACCCTAAATCGGCTTTTAGCTTTCAGCTTTCAGCTCCCTTATGAACTTCACCCACATCGTCCTTGTCGGAATCGGAGGAATGCTTGGCAGCATCGCCCGGTATATTACGGTTCGTACCATCGATGAAAAAATCAGTTCCGCATTCCCGTTCGGAACACTCGCAGTAAACGTGATCGGTTCTTTTGTTATCGGCCTTCTTATCGGATATGTTCAACAGAAATCGGGAGACAAAACCAACCTTCGTCTGCTCCTCGGAACCGGGTTCTGTGGAGGCTTCACAACATTTTCAGCTTTTGCACTGGAAAACGTCAGTCTTCTGCAGCAAAAATTAACCGGCTATTCTCTTCTTTACATTTGCATCTCCCTGCTCCTCGGCCTTCTGGCCGTTTGGCTCGGGATGATCATCGTTAAATCGCTCTAGCTAGCCATAGCCACTGGCCACAGCTGTCTCCGGCATATTTTTGTTCTGCTGCCTGCATGTGAATATTCATGAATTTTATCAAAGAGCGTCAGACTGGGTGATCAAACATGGTCCTGGCGTAGTCATGGCAGTGATAATTTTTTTTATTGGCTTGTGGCTGATACGGGTTGTCAAAAAATGGACTCAAAAAGCGCTTCATCGCAAATCAGTCAATTCCGGTCTCGTTCCGTTCATTTTAAGCTTTACAGCAACGGTCCTTCACGTGCTACTGGTGTTATTGTGTTTGCAGATCGCTGGATTCCAACTCACACTGTTCGCAGCACTTGTTGGTGCTTTGGGTGTTGCTGCGGGCTTGGCATTGTCGGGAACTTTGCAAAACGTAACTGGTGGCATACTCATCCTCTTGCTCAGACCTTTCCGTCAAGGCGACAACATCATCACGCAAGGGCAAGAGGGCACAGTTTCGTCCATTGAAATTTTTTATACCGTGGTCACCACCTTCGACAACCGCACCGTGATCGTTCCCAATAGTAAACTTTCAAATGAGGTCATCATCAACACAAGCCGCTCAGGCCAACGAAGAATCGATATCGAAATGAAATTCAACTATGGTCAATCCTTCGAGAGCATCAGGACGATTATCCTGGAAACGCTCAAAGATGATACCTACCTGGAAAGTCCTCCTTCGAGAATTACCATCTCTGTTTTAGATCCTGATGGTTTTAAAGTGCTGGTAAATGTTTGGGTGAATGCACACGGCTTTAACGACACACGGTATCTTTTGCAGGAAAAAATTCTCAGCGCGTTGAAAGGCCATGGGATCAAACTACCGGGGATGTGAGTCAGTCACCTGATTTTAGTTCCGGGCTAAACCATGTTATTCCTCGACTTTTCACGGGAGGCCCCGTCAATCGTTTCTTAGCGAATCGATCGGATTTGCCATCGCTGCTTTTATGGCTTCAAAACTCACCGTGATCATTGCAATAGAGAAAACGAGCAATCCCGACAAGGCGAACACACTCCAGCTGATCTCGACTTTGTAAGCGTAAACCGATAAGGCTTTATTCATCGCGTACCATGCTACCGGGCTTGCAACAATATTTGCAAGAATTACCAGCAGCAGAAATTCTTTAGATGACAAATGGAGAATGTTGCCTATACCGGCTCCGAGTACTTTTCGAATCCCCACTTCTTTTACACGCTGTTTGGCGCTGTGCATAGAAAGTGCAAAGATGCCGAGTGATGCGATGATTATCGTTAACAGCGAGGCGTAGCTGAAAACTTTTCCAAGGCGTTGTTCATTCTCATAAAGCCGTTGAATGGTTTGATCGAGAAAAGCGAATTCGAATGGCTGGGACGGAAATGCAGTTTTATATTGTGCTTCGAGCATCTTTAAATTTTGTGCTGCAGATCCCGGTTGAAATCTGATGTAAACATACTGCAGCCGGTTGGGTTGCATGTGAATCACCAAGGGTTCAACCTTGAAATTCAGCGGACGAAAATTAATGTCGCGAATGACGCCAATTACTTTTCCACTTTTCAGAATGGAATTGGGCAGAATCCAGTCGATCTTTTTGTCGATGGCTTCCTGGGGCGTGCGCCATCCAAAGTCTTTCATCGCTTTCTCGTTGATAATAAATGCCTCTTGTGGGTCAGCTACAAATTCCGCGGAAAAATCTCTTCCTGCCAGAAGGTGCATGCCTGTGGTTTTCACGAAATCATTGTCGACAAAAAGCATGGCTACCGATTGACTTTCATTGTCTGCACTGCCCTCGTGCCTGACGGTGTTGATCGGAATACGCTCGGAAGGAACGGAGGAAGATGCTGCGGCCGACACAACTGTCGCTTGTGCTTCCAGGGAATTTTCAAACGCAGTGATCTTTTCGGCCGATGAACCTCGGGGAATCGTTACAACCATCGTGTGTGACCGGTCAAAGCCTACGTCTTTATATTTCAGGAAATCGAGTTGCTTATACAGCATCAACGTGCACGAAACCAGCGTTATCGAAATCACAAATTGCAATGTGACGAGTGTTTTTCTCAACGTATTCCCCCGAAAACTTTTCTGGAATTTTCCTTTGAGCACCTCAGCAGGCTTGAACGAAGACAAGACAAAGGATGGATAAAGGCCCGTAAGGCACGCAACAACCAACAGAAACGCCACTGTTGCAAGGGTCGCTGTTGGCGTGAACAGGGCCGAAATGGTCAACTGTTTTTGCGCGATGGAGTTGAAGAAGGGCAAGGCAGACTGTGTGATGATCACTGCAAGCAAAGCAGAGAGCATCATGAGGAAAACAGCCTCTCCAAGAAATTGAGTCACCAGCTGCCGCGGTTTTGCTCCTGATGTTTTACGAAGCCCAACCTCTTTTGCCCGCATCAAAGAATGAACGGTGGACAGGTTCATGAAATTGAAGCAGGCGAGCGCGAGAATGAATGCTGCAATGCCCGACAAAACATATACATACGTGATATCGCCATTCGATTCGATCTCACTGACCAGGTGCGAGCGCAGGTGAATATCGTTGAGAGGCTGGAGGTGTATTTTCACCTCACCATCAGCCTGAGGATTTTTGTTGACGTATTTTTCCGCGAATGCCGGTAAAAGTTGTTCAAGCTGTTGTGCTTCGTTTCCATTCTTCAAAAGCACATAGGAGTGAAACATATGGTACGCCCACATTTGGCTGATGTCGCCCAGTGTGCTCATCGAGAGCAAAATATTATAATGAACGTGCGACTGCTGTGGCACATCATTGGTGATCCCGGTGATCGTTACTGTAAACTCCTGACCAAAAGCAGTCGTGATCTGTATCGCCTTCCCGATAGGGTCAGTGCCGCCAAAATATTTTTTTGCGGTGGAAACTGTGAGCACTGCGGTATTCGGATTAGCGAGCGCCTTTGCGGCATTTCCTGCAGTTAACGGAAAATCAAAGACCTCGAACACAGACGAGTCTGCGAACAAAACAACTTCATAACTTTTCCGCTGCCCTTGTTCGCCTACTAGACTGCGGTCGTCACGCAGTAGGCGGACGCTATTTTCGATCTGCGGGAAATCAGTTTGCATCAACGGCAGCCATGGGGCGGGCGTTGAGGCTATGGATGAATACGTGTTATTTGCTTTGAGATCGGAAACAACCCGGAAGATCCTATCGCGTTTTGTGTGAAAGGAATCGTATGATAATTCATCCTGAATGAATAAACCAATCACTAGGCAGCACGACAGTCCTACAGCCATGCCTGCGATGTTGACGAATGAAAAAACCTTATTCCTAAAAAGGTTTCTGATGGCGATAGTGAAATAGTTCCGGATCATAACGCTTTCGTTTGGAGAGCGATGACAAATCCGTTGCCAGAAAAAATCTTGAAAAAAGCGATCGAAAAAGAGACTATAATTTTCTAGATGCGCGTCAGCGAACGGAATTATCCGCTAACGGTCGGAGTTGGTTGCCGCAAAGACACGAAGACACAAAGCCTGCAACCGACTTAATCTAAAGGAATGAACGTTATGGGAACCCCGAATTCAGCGGGAAAATCTTTGTATCGTATTAAATAGGTCCGGCCGTCAATTGTTAAATTCAATGTGTATTCATTTTTATCGATGAACGCACTTTTCGTTCTCAATTTGTTCAAGACTATCTTTCCGCGAATTAATTTTGACCTGGTGACTCCATTATCGAAAAAAACAAAGCGTGGTGAATGGACGTGTTCCATTGTCGCGTCCATTTTTTTTGAATTGGCCAAAATAAATTTCAAATCTTTTTGCGTCCACCGGATACTTTGAAAGTACATCCAATATCCTGGTTGGTCATTTTTAATGTTGTCCAAATCCCCAGGAATGAAAATAACATCTTGTGGAATTGAGTCCAACTGCGATGTAGCATTAAGATCCTCCTCAGGATAAATGATTACTCCGGTTATTTCGTAAACTGAATCCTGAGGTGAGATCGTTTGCATTGTCAGTGATGAAATTGAGATGAAGGTCTAGAGAATCTATAAACCTTCTAATTTTAGAGGACCGATCCTGGCCACTGCCCAGGCCACCACATTGAATTCCGAACGAGGAACAGGGAATGAAAAATTTCGAAGTCTACAGGTCGCTCAAAACGCGGAACTTCAAACTACAAACTTAAAAAATGAACCGCGCCTAGATCGAAGCGCAACGCGATGAGACAATCCGGCCACCCGGCATCTAGCACCCGGCAACCTGAAGAGTACCGAAGGAGGGACTCGAACCCTCATGTCTTGCGACACACGCCCCTGAAACGTGCGTGTCTACCAATTCCACCACTTCGGCAAAATAAAATGCTTTTGGGTGCGTGTCTGCCATCCCGATAGCTATCGGGACCACCACTTCGGCAAAAAAAAGTTGCAGGTATCAGGATGCAAGTTGCAGGACCTGCTTCTTGTTATTTGTTACCTGCAACTTGGTTGGTGCCCAGGACTGGATTCGAACCAGCACACCGGTTAAGGCACTACCCCCTCAAAGTAGCGTGTCTACCAATTTCACCACCTGGGCATTTGTTGTAAAGAACGTCAGTCGCTCGAAACGGGATAATCCCATTTTCGATGGGCGACAAAGGTAAAAATGTTTGGTTATTTTACCAATGTTATTCGAAATCGATCAAAATTTTAGAGAATTGGATGCTCGGGCAGGATGCAATTCGCCCTGGAAACGCTCGTTATGAGTTCTTTTTTGTCTGGCTATCTCGCTCCTTTAGTCAGCGATTTTGAGCCGCCAGTCGGTTAAACTTTTCCGCATACCAGAATAGTATGGAAAAGAAACCTATTACCGCTGTAAATACAAATATCATGAGCACGTATTCTTTATAAGACAAAATTGCTTCGTTCTGTGCTATTTTGCGTGGCTTAGGCCGACTGGTTGGCACGGGCGTAAGTTTTTTCTGGTATTTCTAAAGATTTACGTGCACCTATACCCCTTATATAATTTATTCCCGGAATGATTTTCGCTCCCTTTATATTCGTAACAAATTAATTTCTCTTTATGATCAAGAAAGGTACTGGTATGTTCCTTACCATTTTAGCGGTTTTTAGCGCTTCACATACATTTGGATTCCAACAAGAACAGGATAGCACTGAACAAGTGCCTAAAGACTGGTACCTCAAAGATCCCACTGACGACAAATATCAAGGCGTTAGCGCTGATAAAACTTATAGCACCCTTCTGAATGGAAAACCATCACGCACGGTACTCGTAGCCGTAATCGATTCAGGTATCGACATCGATCATGAAGATCTGAAGGACGTGATCTGGATAAACCGCAATGAAGTTGCAGGCAACGGAATTGACGATGATAAGAATGGCTACATCGATGACATTCACGGCTGGAATTTTATCGGTGGAAAAAATGGCAACGTCAATGAAGAAACCTATGAGGTGACTCGCGAGTATGCGCGCCTGAAACCTAAATTTGAAAATGTCGATGAAAAAAATGTTGGCAAGAAAGACAAGGCTGACTACGAGCTTTGGAAACGTGTAAAAGCCAAGTACGATAACGACTCGAATTTCAATAAGGAGCAATACAACCAGTACGCTGAACAATACCAGCTCTACGGCAATGCCTATATCACCATTCAGTATTGCGACAGCTTGTTGCGGAAAATTTCCGGTAAGCCGGTACTGAAGTCGTCACTGGCGAGCATTCCCGCTACGAATGATACAGTAACTTTTGCAAAAGAAACGCTCACGAAAATTCTCGCAAATATTGAAGGCGATGTGGAGGTATCTGCATTTCTCGATGAACTTGCCGATTATCTCAGTCAGCTGAAAGAAGGCTACGATCATTACCGGGTTGCCATGGAATATGGTTACAACACTGAATTCAACTCACGCACAATAGTAGGAGACAATCCGAATAATCTTTATGAGAAAGGATACGGCAATAATGACGTGAAGGGTCCGGATCCGAAACATGGTACGCACGTAGCGGGGATCATTGCAGCAAATCGCAGGAACAACATCGGTGTTAACGGAATCGCAGACAACGTGCAGATCATGGTGATTCGCGCAGTGCCGAACGGAGACGAACGCGACAAGGATATTGCTAACGCGATCATCTATGCAGCAGACAACGGAGCGAAGATCATCAACATGAGTTTTGGAAAAGCATTTTCTCCCGGCAAAGAAGCAGTTGACAAGGCCGTGAAGTATGCCGAGTCGAAAGGTGTGCTGCTCGTTCACGCTGCCGGAAACGATCACGATAACCTTGATGTGGAATTGAATTATCCAACCCGCAATTTTCTGGCAGGCGGACAAGCAAAGAATTGGCTCGAGATTGGCGCTTCAGCCTGGGGTACAAATGAGAATTTTGTTGGATCGTTTTCGAACTATGGAAAGAAGTCGGTAGACCTCTTCGCTCCGGGCGTACAGATCTATTCAACGACACCTGGTAATACCTATGAAGATCTGCAAGGCACCAGCATGGCCTGCCCGGCAACAACCGCTGTCGCGGCAATTCTTCTCGAGTATTTTCCTGATCTGACGGCTGCGCAGGTCAAAGACATTTTGCGCCAATCAACACGAAAGTTCGATGGATTGAAAGTGACCAAACCCGGCACTAAGGAAGAAGTACCTTTTGATGAATTGAGCTCAACGGGTGGTCTTGTCAATGCTTATGAAGCGGTGAAGCTGGCGATGACGATGAAGCCCGCTGCAAAAAAATAAGCCGTCAGACCACTTCACGTGGTCTGACGACTATGCAAGGACACAATATTCTCCACGTGCATCGTATGCGGAAACATGTCCACCGGCTGCACTTCGAGAATGTCGTAGTTTTCGATGAGGGTGCTTAAGTCACGCGCTTGTGTCGCAGCGTTGCAACTCACGTAAACGATCTTTTTAGGCGCGGCTTTCATGATCATTTGGGTAACGTCAGCATGCATTCCGGCACGGGGAGGATCGGTAATGATCACATCTGGCCGGCCGTGCGAATTCAAAAAATCGTCATTCAAAAGATCTTTGATATCGCCAGCATAAAATTCGGTGTTGGAAATGTTGTTGATGTGTGAATTGATCTTTGCATCTTCAATTGCTGCGCTCACATATTCAAGCCCGATCACTTTCTTCGCGTCAGCAGCGACAAAATTTGCGATCGTTCCTGTTCCCGTGTACAGGTCGAAAACGAGTTGATCCTGTTTTATTTCCGCCATCTGCCATGCCAGGCGATATAGCTCATAAGCCTGATCTGAATTGGTTTGATAAAACGATTTGGGCCCCACGCGATATTCAATCACACCGTCACCGGAAGGTTTTTTCATTTTTTCAGTGATGTATGGATTGCCCTTCCAGGTGAGGATGTCGAGATCGGCAAACGTGTCATTCTTTTTTCCGTTGATCACGTACTGAAAAGAAGTGATCTGCGGGAAATCGCGCTCGAGCCGCTGTAAAATTTTTTCGATCCACTCCATTTTGTCATAGGTCACTTGAAGGATCACCATCACTTCACCGGTATTTGCCGTGCGAATGGTGAGTGTTCGAAGAAACCCGATTTGCTTTCGCAGATCGAAAAACGGAATTGTGTTTTTTATCGCCTCATCTTTAACCGCCAGTCGAATGGCGTTGGAGGGTTCGGCCTGGAGATGACATTCCACCACATCGAACACCCGATCATATTTCCGCGGCATATGATAGCCCAACGCAGGCTCCGGATTCCGGTTTTCACCCGCAAGCTCGAGCTCCGCAAATGAAAGCCAGCGATGCGATGAAAATGTGTAGTCGAGTTTGTTCCGATAATAACGCGTGCTGTTAGATCCGATGATCGGCCTCACACCAGGCAGCGTCAATCCACCGAGTCGTGCAAGAATGGGGAACACCCGCGTTTGCTTGTACATGATCGGTTTTTTTTAATCAATGTGCTGCCAGGAGCATCCTCCGCACAAACCGAAGTGAACGCAAAATGGGTTAGCGCGATCAGGCGACAGCTCGCGAATTTTTGTGACGCGCCCTTCAAGGAACGAGCTTTTGATCTTGGTAAGCTCTGCGTCAACGAAATCACCGGGTGCGCCACCTTCCAGAAAAATCACCTGGCCGTTTATTTTCCCAAGCGTTTTCCCTTCCGAGGCCATGGTTTCAATAAAAATATTCTCGAGGATGTCACCTTTTCGCATGAATCGTATTCTATAGGAGTGTCACTTTTTTCGAGCCGCAAGCTACGAATATCCGGGGTTTTAAGCGTCCGTAACATTTGTTATCTTTAATGTCTGCGCGTTGGGTATGAAAAGAATTTTTCTTGTTCTGTTTTGCATGTTGGCGTTGCCCGTGTTGGCTTCGCATATCGTGGGTGGCGAATTCGAGTTGATCCACCTGACGGGAAATCAATATCGACTCAACCTGATCCTTTATTTCGATGAGGCGAACGGAAATCCGCGCGCACAAGACGAGACCGTATTAGCGAGGATCTTTCGCAAGCGCGACAACCGGAGAATGATGGACGTGACGTTGCTACTGACGGAAGAAGATCCCGTGACGTATACGCAGCAGAATTGCGCCATCGGTGAACTACGAACCAAACGGTTAACGTACACTTCCCTCGTCACACTTTCATCTCAATCTTTCAATGATCCGGAAGGTTATTATGTGGTGTGGGAACGCTGCTGCAGAAATTATCAGATCACCAATATTTTCAGCCAGGATCCGAACGTGAGCAGGAACTATGCGGGACAAACTTTTTATCTCGAATTTCCTGCGGTTACAAAAGATGGTCAGCCGTTCGTTAACTCTTCACCAAGATTATTTCCACCATTGAGCGATTATGCGTGTCCGCGCAAGCCTTACTATGTCGACTTTGCCGGGATTGACGATGATGGCGACTCACTGGTGTACACACTTGTCACTCCACTCAATACTCGCTCCGGTGATGCGATTCCGCTAAGTGGTCCGCGACCGAGACCTTATCCGGATGTGACCTATCGTCCCGGATTTTCATTGAGCCACAGTGTTGGCGGTGACCCCGACCTGTGGATAACTACAGATGGTTTTCTCAGGGTCACACCGATGCAGCAGGGATTATTTGTTTTCGCGGTCAAGTGCGAAGAGTTTCGCGATGGCGTGAAGATCGGTGAAGTGCGAAGGGATTTTCAGATGCTGGTATTGGATGCGTGCCCTGCGGCCGAGCCGCCATTGATTGTTGGAAAAAAACTGACCGATACCGATTACAAGAGCGGCAATCTAACACTGTCATTTTCGAACACCGTTTGGGATCAAGATCGTTGTATAGAGGTACGTGTTTCAGATCCGGACGCAAGCAAGGCAGACGATAACTTTACAGAAAATATTCACATCCGCGCTATACCCATAGGTTTCAAGGGTGATATGACTGGTATTTTGCCAAAAGAAAAAACGGCTACGCTCAAGAATGGAAGTACGCAAACTTTCAACATCTGTTTCGATCAATGTCCTCCGAATGAAAGCGGAATTTTTCAGGTGGCGATTATAGCCTATGACGATGCTTGTGCTTTGCCGCTATCTGACACGCTGCGCCTCACTGTTTACGTGGAACCACCGCTGAACAGGCCACCGCAATTCACTTCGCTGCCCGTGAATGACCTGGTGAACGAGGACGATCAGCGGTCATATCCAGTTACAGCAATAGATCCTGATGGCGATCCGCTGACGATTGGAATTTTTACCGATGAATTTGCAATGCCGAATGTGGGCATGACGGTGAATGTGCTTGATCAATCGCCAGGCCATTACGATGCATCTTTGGACTGGGATACGCGCTGCAGGGTGTATGACTTCACCCATAAAACCAGCTTTGATATTCACTTCATCGCGGAAGATGACGACCTCTGCCATTTCTCACACCGGGATACGGTGCGGTTACAGCTGGCGGTAAAACTTCCTGGCAACGCTGATCCGGTCATCAGCACGGATCTTTCTCCCGAAGAAGTTACCAATGGAGTTACGCGAAAAGTTTTTGAATCGCTCGATTTTAATGTCTTTGGCAAAGACACCGTTGACAACGACTACTTGCAATTGGCCGGAGCGGGTATTGTTTTTCCGCTGTCCAACTACGAGGTGATGATTCCAGCGATGAGCGCAAATAGTCGCGTTAACACGCATTTCTCGTGGAAGCTCGATTGCGATAACGTGAACCTCAGGGAAAAGCAGGATTTTTTATTTCGATTTATCGTGGTGGATGCGGCCAACAAATGCAAGTTTTACAAAGCCGACACGCTGAATGTTAAAGTCAAAGTCCTCCCACCAGATAACTTGCCGCCAGATTTCGTGATCAGCAACACGAATCCGGATCTTGCCTTTCAAAACAACACGCAAAGTATCACGCTCGGTCAGCAAATATCGCTCGGCCTGTTTGCTCTCGACTCAGACACCAACCCGAACGACCGCGTTCGTATCGAGTTGATTTCCGCTGAGGGAAATGTGCAACCTGAAGGATATGTTTTTGCAGATGCAGAAGGCATTGGTTCGGCACAGACCACTTTCAGCTGGCTTCCCGACTGCTCGATCTTCCGTGATGGTGTTTACGAAAACAACTACACCTTCAGGTTTCGCGCACTTGACGACCGATGCTTCAATGTGAAAGGTGACACGATCGATGTTCACTTCAACATCAAAGACATCAATAGTAAAGAAGCCGATTTTATTCCGCCTAACTTTGTTTCTGCTAACGGAGATTCCTATAACGACTTTTTCGCGATGGTCCGTGAGAATAGAGAAACGGGCGACCTCGAAAGTATCTTACCGCTTGACAACTGTGTGGGCAGATTTTTGAGCATGGCGATCTACAACAGGTGGGGAACGGAAATTTTTGTATCTACCGACCGCAACTTCCGATGGCGGCCACTCAATCAAGGCACCGGAGTTTATTTTTACACGCTCAAATATTCCAACAAGGAGTATAAGGGCACGATCACGCTCCGCGATTGAAATATTTTACATTTAAGATTTATGATTTTTTGGTTGGG
>CBHROW010000023.1:0-24687 GCA_966080355.1 uncultured Chryseosolibacter sp. | reverse complement strand
ATCAAGCACCAAGGATGTTGCGCTATCGCTTTAAGGTTCAGGGAAGTCTTGCACTTGACGCTTTGCGAAAGAGCTCCTTCATTCTCGCCAATGAGTGGCTGTTTATTGAGCCACAAAAACGGATAACCATGGGCAATTTAGAGTGGAACCCCGTGTCGTGGTCTGAGGATCGCCTGACTGCATATTACCGCCATGTGTTTAAAAAGAAAATCGCTTTGGATGTTGGCCTGATGGAGCAATTAAATTTTGATCACGGCAAATTCGCCACCGATGTATTACATTTTGCTTTCGATGTGATATTGATCGATCCACTCGGAAAAATCAATGTGACGAAATCTCAATGAGAAAATAGGGCCACTGCCAGGCGTTAAATCGCCCGCTGAATCACCCTGCCCCAATCAGTCGGCTCAAACCTATCATTGCCCGGGAACTGCTTCTGGCGTTATCCCATGGCTAACCATCGCTGGTTCGCAAGGAAATATTTCCAGCATTTTGCTTCTTTTACTTTGCATTTAAAAGTACTTTTATAATAACTAAAAATTACCGTTATGATTCCCTCAAGAACAAAGTTCGTTTTGGTCTTCGTCACGTGTGCGTTTGTCTTTATACTCGGCACCACGATGATCTTAGATCAATCGCCAGAATCGTTGGTCAGCTCACCTTCCCAGGCACCATGGCAATCTTTCGCCTCCATGATCCTCGCTCCGGTCAGGTTTGTCTTAATGGGGCCACTTATACCTTTCATTAAATTCCTGCACCAGGATCCTGATACTCCTCCCCCATTTTTTCTTGCAGGCTTCGCATTCTACTGGGCAATTCTTGCGTTGGTGGTTCACTTTATACTCATTAAATTGAAACGGGCGTGAATTTGGCGCGGGACATGCTGTCTCTTTCCGAAATCCTTTTATAGTGTGAAATGGCCAAAACTTTTTTAGAAGCGGAATGGAGGAAACTGGCGATGTCCAATTATTCCGTAGACCCTCGATTGCTTTGGCCATATCTTCCGCCAAAAACCGAAATCGATACATGGAACGACCGATGCTATGTAAGCCTGGTTGGATTTATGTTCAAAGACACGAAAGTTAAAGGCATTAAAATCCCATTTCATATAGATTTTGAAGAGGTCAATCTGCGGTTTTATGTCCGCTACAAAGATAATGGTGAATGGAAACGGGGCGTTGTCTTCATCAAAGAGATCGTGCCTAAGCCTGCGTTGACATTGGTTGCCAATGTTGTGTACAAAGAGAACTATGAAACAATGTCCATGAAACACGCGTGGACCATTTCATCCGAAATACTCACCGTGGAATATCACTGGAAAAAGAAAAATTGGAACGCATTTCAGGTAGTTGCACACAACACGCCCACCGATATTCTCAACGGCAGCGAAGAAGAATTCATTACCGAACATTACTGGGGTTACACTAAGGTTGCTAACGACAAGACATCCGAATACGAGGTCGAGCATCCTAAGTGGCAAGTTTATAAAACGATCGACTATAAAGTAGATGTAGACTTTGCTGACGTCTATGGAATGAACTTTGACTTTCTTTCAGGTGAAAAACCACGGTCGGTATTTTTAGCGGAGGGCTCACCCATAAAGGTCAACGATGGCAAAATGATCTAAACGAGTTCTCCCATACCAAACCACATCACCGATTTAAATTGCTGACTACCCACATGAGATCAATATTATCAATCTTTCTTATCGGCTTTCCATTCTTTGCGCTTGGACAAAACACAGAAACCGAGTCACTGAAATATCTAGGCGAAAAACGGCCTGGAAAGGTACCCGTGAAGTTTGCGCCTCACATCGTGTCGTTGGAAGAACAACGCGAATTCTGCTCCACATTCTCCCGCGATGGAAAAGAATTCTTTTTTGCAGTGCTCGTTGATGGCCGCGCAGAAACCCGCTCTATGAAACTCAGTAAAACCAATTGGACAAAACCAAAGACCATACTTTCGGACCCCGTATTCAATTTTAATGATGCCATGCTTTCGCCAGACGGAAATAAGCTGTTCTTCATTTCCGACAGGCCGTTGGATTATAAGAATGAAAAAAAAGACTTCGACATTTGGTATGTTGAGAGAAATGGCGGTGGATGGTCCGCACCTATCAACGCTGGCCCTGCAATCAACTCGGATAAGAACGAATACTACGTTTCATTCGCGCAGAATGGAACAATGTATTATTCATCGAATAGAAAATTTGCCCCAGGCTCCGCAGGCGATTATGATATCTGCACATCGCCCTTTAAGCAAGGCAAATTTCAAAATGCCATGCCGCTGGGAAATTCAATCAACACATCGGAATATGAGGCAGACGTGTTTGTTGCTCCTGATGAATCATACGTGATCTTCTGCGCAGTCAGAACGGAAGGATATGGTGCTGGCGACCTGTACATCAGCTTCAAAAATTCAGATGGCACCTGGACGAAAGCTAAAAACATGGGAGAAACTATAAACACTCCGGGGCACGAACTCTGTCCATTTGTCTCTGGCGATGGGAAATATTTTTTCTACACAAGCCGATGGGACATCTATTGGGTCGATGCAAAAATTCTCAATGACCTGCGATGAATGGATGAATCTTTACATCAGTTCAAGATTTCGAAACTTTACTTATTTTTGTTTCCCTGCCTTTGGCTAGCAGTGCATGTCTTCATGTTCCTGATCAACTTTGAAAAAATGCGTTTCACTATCTTGTCTGTACTTTCTCTTGTTGTCACCGAGGCATTGTGTGCCCAGTCGTTCATCGGATTCCGTAACTTATATCTGCAAAAAGATCGACAGTGAAAATCAGGAGCAATTTTTTCCACGGAAGAGCCAAAAAGTTTTCCTTTCAGGCACAAAAATGTTGTCTGTTCCGGAAACGCATTTCGCTCCCCTGGGCTCATTGATCATGGATGCGTCACTCAACAAACCATTTGAGATCAATCATGAAGAAAAAACCATACTAGATATGAAAGAGATTATTTTGAAACCCATTGCAACAGTAAGAAACTCACGTAGCGAACCCATTGACGACAACTGGGAGCCAATTATTGCCGAGATCGAATTGGCCGAGCACATTCCAACCGAAGCATTCGATGGCATCGGTGACTTCTCTCACCTCGAAATTATTTTCTATTTCGACCAGGTGAAAAAAGACGATGCCGTATTTTCAGGGCGGCCAAGAGGAAACCCAAGCTATCCGCGTGTGGGAATTTTTGGCCAACGCAAGAAGGACAGACCGAACGGATTGGGGCTCACCACGGTTGAGCTTCTGGAACATCGTGGCAGAACGATCAAGGTAAAGTTCCTGGATGCGATCGATGGAACCCCCGTGCTCGACATCAAACCGGTTTTCAAAGAGTTCCAGCCGAAAGGCGAAATAAAACAACCTGTGTGGGTTGAAGATCTGATGAGAAAATATTGGAAATGATCGCTACAACCGATTAACCAGATACAGCCAATAAAATCTGAAAATCGAAAATGCCATGTTTTCACTGCACCGTCATCTGGTCTGAATATAATTTCTATCTTCATCTGTCGATACGAATAGTGTAACCGCCTCGCTATGAAAACCCTCAACTGGAGACACACCGATTGGAGTGCCAGGAAATTTATCTTCTTTTCCGGTCAAGAGATCATCGGTGAGCTTAATTTCAACAGCGCCTGGAATTTCAACGGAACCTACGTTGACAGCGGGTCTGAATTTCAATTCCGGGAAAATGCCGATCGCATCTGGAAGCGAAGGGTCTTTATCACGCGAAATGGCCAACTTGTAGGGTCTCTGCATTATCAGCTCTTTCGAGATCCGCAACTCCAGCTCGCAACGGGCGAAACATTTATCTTGCCTTCGAATTTTTTCGGCCGCAATGTGCAATGGACAAATTCGAAAAACGAAGCCATTGTGAAATACGAGCAGGCCTCGATGACTTCGATGGGAAAAGGAACTATCACGCTAACCACACCGCTGCCTGCTGAAACAGAAAAAGTGCTGATCATAGCCGGGCTTTACATCAGGCAGCTTATTTTAAAAAAAACTTCGCTGCTCCTGATTGTCTTGATCCCGATTTTTGCAAGCTGAGGGCTAAACTTCAAAAGACAACAACGCCAAACAGAAAATCTTCCTATGAAAATAAACACTTCCGTCTTCTTTATTTTGCTCGCTACCTTTTTATGCTTCCATGTTGAACAAGTATCTGCACAGATAGCCAGGAGTGGTGATGAAATTTACGTGTGCACGCCATGTGGCCAGGAATGCGACAAACCTGAATTCAACCGGGCTGGCGAATGTCCTCACTGCCACATGGCGCTTGTCAAAAAATCAACGATAAATTTTAAATCGATAGAAGCTGACGAGATTTGCGACTACATCAACAAGCATCCATCAGCAGTTTTGCTCGATGTTCGCACAAAAGAAGAATTCGAAGGAAAAGCCGAACCGAACTTCGGAACACTGAAAAACGCGATCAATAGTCCCGTGCAGGAGCTCGAAACAAAACTTTCGACCATAGCGAACTTGAAGAACAAAGAAATTTTAGTTTATTGCTCCCATAGCCACCGAAGTCCGCGAGCTAGTTATATCCTCACGCAGAACGGTTTCAAGAACGTGACAAACATGAACGGTGGAATGAGCGTGGTCACCGACTCGTCATGCAAAAAATAATCACTGGTGGCCATCATTAAGGTTATAGTTATCCATTCCAATTCGTTTTGACCGCCTACATTTCCATCAGCTTCAGCAAGAGAAACGTGATGCAGCACGAAGTAGATGTAATTTCACAGACGCTGATTCAGTTCGGCATTAAACCTTTTATATTTGTCGATAATTACAAGTTCGCATCGAGCGAAGAAAAACAAATGATGCAGCAAGCGATGCGCGATATCGACAATTGTGATGTCCTCATTGCAGAAACGACAGACAAAGGAATAGGGATCGGGATCGAAGCAGGCTACGCGAAAGGAAAAGGGAAACCGGTTGTCTATTTACGGCAATCCACAGCGGAGCACTCAACTACACTTTCCGGCATCAGCGACTTTCAGATCATTTATTCCACCCCTGACGATCTTGCCCAGCAGCTGACCCGCGTAGTAATTGATATCGGTAGAACTATGAAATAATTTGCATTGCTAAAAAAAGCATTTAACATGGATTATACACCAGACCGTTCTCGATCACTGCACAACATCAATCTCGCTCCCGCTGCAACGGAAAAAGTTTGGAAAGCATGGACTGATCCTCATCTTATTGAATCGCCTTGTCTATAAAAAAAAGGTTACCAGTTCCAATCCAGCGCAGAAATTTCCGAGACATCACAATTAAATCCTAACATTTTGAAAATCCTCTTCCTCGCATTTTTATCTTTCACCATCACGTTGCCGCTCCGTGCGCAAGACAATTGCTTCGCCAAGGCTAGCGAAAATTTTGAAAAATCTACATTGCCATTCCCGCTCAAGGCTGATGCCATGTTTAAGGAATTGGTTGGATGTCGCGCTCCTGCATTCAACGTAAAGACGATAGATGGCCAATCCATCAACCTGGAAAACCTGAAAGGAAAGATTGTTGTGATTAACTTCTGGTTCACCACATGCGCCCCTTGCCTTGCTGAACTTCCAGCGTTAAACAAGCTGGCAGACGAATTCAAATCGCAAAATGTGGTCTTCATCGCATTTGCAAAAAACGACAACGCAACCATTTCCAAATTCATTGCGGGCAAGGCATTCAACTATCTGCAGGTTTCATCTGCATATGATCTATCGGAAGAATTTTCCGTGTGCGGATGGCCAACAAATCTGGTGCTGGACAAAAATGGAATCGTCCGCCAAATATTCGCGGGAGGACGTACCGATGAAAAAGCCCAAACAGAAGCGTACGAAAAAATGCGGCCTGTGATCCTGGAGTGGTTGGCGAAATGACTCATGAAGCAGCGCATCAGCGAAGCTTGCTATGAGTCGGACTTGCAACTTCCTTGTTAAACCTGTTCCTGTACTCCAGCGGTGACAAACCTGTAAATTTCCGGAAAACCTCACGAAAAGTTTTCGCGTCAGCATAGCCAACATCAAACATCACTTCATTCACAGTCTTGCGCGTATTTTCAAATCGCTTCTTTGCCGCTTCGATCTTTATACGCTGCGAATACTCCAGGGGCGTATTGCCCGTTGCCTTGATGAATCTTCGATCAAAATTCCTTCTCCCTACCGCAAAACGCGAAGACAAACTTTCAACAGACAACTTTTCGTCAAAATGACGCTCGAGATAAGCTTGTGCTTTTTGCACCATCTCATCACCGTGCGCTTTCTGACCGGTGAAAATACTGAACTGTGATTGACTATTCCTGTCGATATCGATTTGAAAGACCTTCGAACAATAAATGGCTGTCTCGCGATCGAAATATTTTTCGATAAGATAGACCATCAGGTTCAAGAATGAATATGCGCCACCATTTGTATAGATGCCATGTTCGTCCGTGATCAATCGATCGGGCTCAGGCTCAACGTGTGGAAATAACTTGCGAAAATCTTCTACAGCAGACCAGTGGGTAGAACATCTTTTTCCGTCAAGCAAGCCCGATGCCGCAAGAAGAAATGCGCCTGTGCAAACGCTCGCTACAGCGGTACCTTTTCGATACCGGCCTGAAATCCATTTGATCATCGCAGCGTTCTCACGCACTGCAGTGTGGTAGTTATGATTCAGGGAGGGAATAATGATCAGGTCGGTGTGTCGAATGCTTGAGATGTTGACATGAGGTTTCACGGTAAACAATCCACCATAAAAGTCCCGCTCGTCCGAAAGCCCAGCCAGTTCGATCCGGAATAATGCTTTGTTCCTTCTTCTCTTCCAAAATTCGTTCGCGCGACTGAAAATCTTATAAGCGCCAACGATGCTGCTCAGGTTGTTTTCGCCATTGGGCACGAGGATGGTAAGGTGTTTCATGGCAGTAAATATCGCCAGCAAGAAAGTCCAAATCAACCCGTGATATTGTCTATTTTACACCTGCCATATCAGGTCCTCCACGGGCATATTTGTATTCAACTTTTAAACAACACAATTATGAAAGGATCTGATTTTACGATGAGCTTTCTTGTAGACCAGAAGCCGGAAGACGTATTTGAAGCCATCAACAACGTAGGCGCATGGTGGACGCTCGACATTAAAGGTAACTCACATAAGGTGAATGATGAATTTGAGGCACGCTTCGGAGATGTTCACTATTCACGTCAAAAAGTTACGCAACTTGTCCCCGGCCGAAAGATCGTATGGCTGATCACAGACAGTGCGCTCACTTTTCTAACGAATCAAAAGGAATGGACCGGTACGGAAGTCCAGTTCGATATCGTTCCGCATGATAACAAAACCGAAGTGCGTCTTACTCACAAAGGGCTGGTTCCTCAAGTTGAGTGCTACGATGCCTGTTCGAGCGGATGGACGCAATATTTGAAATTCAGCCTGCCCTCACTGATCTCAGACGGAATAGGTCAGCCGGGTTTTCCGCCAACGAAGCCCATCAAAAAAGTATCAACCCACTAAAAGTTCTTTTATGACCACAAACGAAGTTGCTGAACGTTTCCACCATCTCGCGCAGCAGGAAAAATGGTTTGAGATCCAGGATCAACTTTTCGCAGACCAAGTTGAGAGCATTGAGCCATCTAACTCACCATACTTGAAAAACGCTGCTGGAAAATCGTCCGTGAGAGCGAAAGCGGAACAGTGGGTAAGCAAAGTTGAAGCTGGCCATCATCGCAAAACAACTCCACCCATTGTGAGTGGAGATCATTTTGCCGTTGGGCGCGAAGTAGATATAACGGTACGTGGAATCGGTCGAATTCAGATCAACGAGATCATGCTGTACCAGGTAAAGGAAGGAAAGATCGTCAAAGAGCAATTCTTTTACTGATCGGCAAAGTCCGGATTTTCCCGGGTTGTCACCATTAAAGTCATTCCGTGACTATATTTGTTTCAACCTCGGGAAATTCTGATATGGAACAAAACAACAAGACCTCCAACCGAAATAAAATAATCGGAATCGCCTTTGCTATTGTGGCGTTTGCCCTTGCATTCATCGCAGTCCAACAATTTTTCTTTAAACGAAATTCGATCGAGAAAGCGCTCAACGAAGCCGCGATCGGAGTAAACAAGAATTGCCCAATGATGGTAGATCAGGACACCCGCCTCGACCATGTTGCCGCGTTACCCGAAAAAGTCTTCCAATACAATTATACACTTGTCAACTATTCGACATCGCAGGTAAACGGAGACAGCCTGCGGAAATATATGGAGCCGGGAATTATCAAAACTATCAAAACCAATCCACAGCTCAACCATTTTCGCAAAAACAAAGTAACGATGGTCTATACCTACAACGACAAAGACGGAAAATTTCTGATGAAGATCACGGTGACTCCCAATATGTAGTCCGAAAAATAAAATCCCCACGATATGGCAAAAGAAAATACACGCGATTTGCTGAAATTCTTGAAGCCTTTCTCAGCAGAAATCTCACAAACCGTTTTGGCACTGCGCGATTTTGTTTGGGACCTCTATCCACAAGCCAATGAGCTGATCTATGATAACTACAATGCGCTGGCCTTCGGATGGTCACCCACCGATCGCGTAAGCCACACATTTTGTTCGATAGCCATCGGACGCACCAGCAAGAACATTCATTTCGGATTCTATTGGGGATCAGCCCTGAATGATCCTCATAAAATATTGCTTGGAGAAGGAAATCAGTATCGATACATCCTGGTCAACGATCTTCCATCGTTTCCTAAAGCATACATCAAGAAACTCATTGCCGAAGCATACACCTATTCCCTTAACAAAGTCAAAGATGAACGCAGGATCGTTCACGGTCAGACGATCACAAAATCAGTCTCGGAAAAAAAACGAGTGAAGAAGGCTAAATCAAGGCCCCTGAAAGCGCGAAAAAAGACATCAAAACGCTCTCGTTAGTATCTTTCAAAAATCCGCCATTCAATTCGTGTGTTTGTCGTATCTTACTGTGCATGAAATACTGGTATCAACGGCCGCACGCCCAACTCGAAGCGTACATCCGGACGGTTTTGGTCGTTGAAGGGTTTTCAGCGGATGATCCCAATGCGCTGCCTTTGGTGACAACCGGCATGTCATTGTTCATGTGTCGAATGCAAAGTTCGAACAAAGAACATCCCACCATCGAACTCCTGTTTGGCAACACTGTTCCTGCAGAATCCTGGGACATCGATCCGGATACCATCATCGTTGCCTGGTTCTTCAAGCCTTTCTCGCTCGCCTGTATTTTTGATGTGGCCGCAAAAGACCTGAAAGCCCCGATCACCTTGCCGCTTTGGAATGCCCACAAAGCAAATGCCCTGATCACACAACTCCATTTCGCGCCAACAACAAATCAAAGAATTGAAATACTGGCACACTTCCTCACGGAGCAGGTCGCGCAAAACAAAAAGATCTGCGAAAATGTGAAGTATGCTACCGACCAGATCATGTTTAACGCGAGCGCGGAGATCCTTCACACCCTGATAAATTCACTTCACATGAATGAGCGCACATTTCAACGAATGTTTAAAAAATATGTCGGTATTACAGCAAGCTATTACAGGCGCATCTGCCAGTTTCAGCTTTCGTTCACCCAACTTCGCACCAAGGATTTTACCAGCTTGTCGGACGTTGCTTTCGATAATGGCTTCGCTGATCAAAGCCATTTCATTCGTTCGTTCAAATCATTTTCAAAAACCACACCTCAGGCTTACTTAAATTCTGGATTGACCAAAAAAAAATGAGCGTGTCGGTTTCGTTCTATCAGGCTATGTTCACCCGTGCGACCTTCGATCAAAAAATCATACGATATGAAAGAACACATTACACCTTGCCTGTGGTATAACGGGCAGGCGCGGCAAGCAGCTAACCTGTATTGCTCAGTCTTTGAAAATGCGAAGATCACTTCACAATCGGCAATTGTAACGGCAATTGAAGTGGCGGGGCAAAGCATCACTCTTCTGGATGGCGGGCCCATGTACAAGCCGACTCCATCGATCTCGTTTTACTGCATCTGCGAAACAATGGCAGAGCTGGACCGCATCTGGAAAACCTTCTCAAAAGATGGCACTGTCATGATGCCGCTTGATAAATATCCATGGAGCGAAAAGTATGGATGGGTCAGCGATGCATTCGGAATTTCATGGCAATTCGCACTTGGGAAGATCAGCGATGTGGGTCAGAAAATAACCCCATGCCTGATGTTCACCGGCAAGCAATATGGTAGAGTGGATGAAGCTATCAAATTCTACTCCGGTATTTTCAAGAACACTTCGGTTGACGGCATTATGCGATACGAAAAAAATGAGCTACCCGACCAGGAAGGAAAAGTGAAACATGCGCAGATCAAGCTTGCCGGCCAAAAATTCATGCTCATGGAAAGCGCCCACGAACATCACTTCACATTCACGGAAGGCGTTTCACTCACCGTTCATTGCGACAGCCAGCAAGAAATTGATTACTACTGGGCGAAGCTCACCGAAAGCGGAGAAGAAAGTATGTGCGGTTGGTTGAAGGACAAGTTCGGGGTGTCGTGGCAGATCATCCCGGCTATATTGAACAAGATCATGAGCGATCCGGCAAAAGCGGGAAAGGCCGCACAAGCCTTTATGTCGATGCGAAAACTGAACATCGAACAAATCGTGCAGGCCTCGATCGCGTAATCCAACAAAACGGAAATTACTGCTATGGACCAGCAACTTGCCATGATCGCCTTGGTAGTGAACGACTACGATGAGGCAATCGACTTCTATGTAAAAAAAATGAACTTTGAATTACTGGAAGATACAAAGCTTTCTGAAACGAAGCGGTGGGTTCGAGTTGCGCCCCGTGGCAAAATACGATGTGAACTTTTATTGGCACGAGCCTCCGGTGAGGAACAACATTCGCGAGTGGGCAATCAAACCGGAGGCCGCGTCTTTCTGTTCTTGCACACCGATGATTTCAGGCGCGACTTTGAAAACCTCAAACGTCATGGCATTCGCATTGTGCGTGAGCCGGCAAGGGAGAGCTATGGAACTGTTGCAGTATTCGCAGACCTATATGGCAACCTGTGGGACCTAATCGAACCAACTGGTTGATCAGATAAAGATTTCGTATTTTGCTGCTCGCCACGTGCCACATACACGCAGCGAAAGCTTGTGAGCAAAGCACAAAAATTGAAGTTCGAGATCGAAGGCAAAGTGAATGTCAAAGACAAGCCTTATGTCTTTGCGCGATCGATTCTGAAGAACGTTCAATTCAAGCTTACGGAAACCGCCCGGCTCGATGGCGTGGAGATCAGCAAAGACTTTCAGATACCGCGCTCGCTTAACAAAGACGGGATTCCGCGCATGGATCTCTTCGTTTTCCACTTGAAGAGTGGAGATGACCTTTCGAAGTTTAACGTAGGTCAGATCGTTGAACTCGAACAATAATTCACAACGCCAGGTCTATGTGCTGCGGTTGTTTCATTCGGCCGTTTTTCTAACTTGGCATTCAAAAACGAACGATGATTCCCGCAAAAATCCCCCATTTCAAACTGCTCATCGTACTTACAGTCCTGGTCTGCAATACCTCGATATGCGAAGCCCAAAAGCGAAAGCTCATCTATGGAAGCCTTCAGGGGTTGAAAAATGAAAGATCATTTGCCGTCAGTTTTACGTACGACAGCATGATCATCGGTGTTGACATGCCCGAACGGAAGTACCTGGAACAAAAGAAAAACGATTGGGAAGAACGAGAGCCGGGAAAAGGTTCTGCTTTCGTCAAGCAATGGTTTGGAGATCGCGTGGATTACTACGAACCAACTTTCGTCAAAAACTTTGAAAAATATTCCGGCAAAAAACTGAATGATCCCAACGCCAAATACATGATCCTACTTAAAACGAAGCAAACTGAAGGCGGATGGACCGTTGGTGTGGTTGGCCACCCTGGCGAAATTGATGGTGAAATGTGGGTTGTTGAAACTGCCAACCCCTCTCACGTTATCGCGAAGATCGCATTTATAAATTTTTACGGAAACAAATCTTCCGGTGGCGATTTCGAAATGACAAACCGCATTGAGGCCGCATACGCTTTTACTGGAAAGTGGATGGGAGATTTTATCCGAAAAAAATCAAAATGATGATCGACCCCACTTCTGCTCTTGACGTCTGGATCAATGCGCTGAAAGACTACTCACTCGAAGCCTTGCAACGAAAACCATCGCCAGACAGCTGGTCTCTGGGACAACTTTACAATCATCTTATTGGCGACACCACGTTCTATCTGGAACAAGCTATCGTTGCCGCGGCATCCGATGATTATCAAAACGAAACTAAGATCGCAGTTGCTCGATCAATGTTCGCAAATAATTCCTTCCCGGCTGAACAACTGAAGGGCGACCCATCTAACGACAATATCCGTCAACCCTCAAGTAAAACTGAATTGTTCGAACAAGTCACGCAGCTCCGGACGCAGATCAAAAAAGTCTATACCCAAATTGCTACACGAAACTCAACAGGTAAGAGCCTTCATCCAGGCTTCGGCTATTTCAGTGCCGAAGAATGGATGCAATTCGCTGACATGCACTTTCGCCACCACCTTCGACAGAAAAACCGCATTGACAGTTTTCTGACTTCTCAGCGTATGCAAAGCCGATCTTGAAAGTGAAACATGTAGTGGTCTGCCATCTCAATCACCATCGGAATCATACCCGCAGTCAGTTCTGTGTATGAACAGACGCGTTATGCTCCAGCGTCAGTGGAATTCCCGGCAACAAGGGAATGTTAATTTTTTCTAAAAAACTAAAACGATTTTGTTAAGAATGTTAATGGATGATATGCGCAAGCCCGGTTTGATTAGCTTGTGCGAATAATACAACCTTATTGTTATGAAAAACCTTCTGGCCGTTCTCTTTATCTCAGTCTCGTTTTCCGCTTTTGCTCAACGTAACATCCTCGGCATTTGCACCCGCGACAGCCTGATGAAAGAACCGTTCAAGTCGTGGTATCAAAAAAACTACGATGACTATTCTCCTGACGAAAAAGTGATCACGCTACTCAAGAAGAACGGATTGAAAGATCTCACATTCGAGGTCTTTTTCGGCACGTGGTGTGGTGATTCGAGACGTGAAGTTCCCAGGTTCTTAAAGATTGCCGATGCTGTTGGAATCACGGCAAGTCAGATCAAAATGATTGCGGTGAGTACTGGCGAACAGTACAAGCAATCGCCCGGAGGAGAAACGATCGGTCGAAGCATCTACCGCGTAGGAACATTCATTATCTCAAGGAAAGGGATCGAAGTTAACCGGATCACCGAGCATCCTGTGAGAACGCTCGAACTCGATCTGCTCGACATCATCTCAGGGAATTCATACCAATCGAACTACCGGTCATTTCCGATCGTGGATGCATGGCTGAAAGATGGCCTGCTCACAAATCCGAACATTTCGCCCCGAGGCCTCGCGCGGCAACTCAAACCAATTCTATTTTCTCCCGGAGAACTCAACGCATATGGTTACGTATTGATCGCGCAAAATCATGTCAAAGAGGCAATCGCAATTTTCCGGATCAACGCAGCGGTGTTCTATGACAATCCAGATATGTACTCAAGTCTTGCTGAGGGGCTGTCGAAGGATCAAAAACACAAAGAAGCTTTGGAAAATATCGAGTATGCTTTCACACTGAACGATGAAGACTACCGGATCAAAGACTTGCTGAAATCATACTATCAGATCCGAAAGGCAAGTGAGGAAGGCGATCACTGATGCTTCTTTGTGCGCCTCTGAATAAAAAAAAATCCGATCAAAATACCGGCAACTGCGAGAAGCTCTGCATCGACCGGAACCTGATGGCCGCAAGGTGGTGATCCGCAAGGTGGGTTGCCGTTGCCACCTCCATGACCATTTCCATTGTGGTTACCATGATTGCCCCCGGGTTGCGCCAAGGCTGCGATGGTCAGGGATATCGCCATAAAGGTGGCGGGTAAGATTGCCTTCACAAGGTCCTCCAATTTTAGACATCAGAAGGTATTGCCCGCCTTGCTCAATGAATATTCTTACAGGTCCAATTCGTATAATCAAATGTCAAAATCAGCGACTATATTCGATCAAAAAAGTTTCGACATCCATGTCCAATCTTGCAATTGCTGATTGTCAGTAGCATGTAAACAATGTTCAACCTTTAACAACAACAAAATGGATGAATTCATGCTGATTTTTCGCCACGAAGATGGGTCTAAAGTAGCATCACCAGAACAGATGCAGATCTGGATGAAACAGACGATGGACTGGATCGGAGGCATTGCTGCTCAAAACAAATTTGTAGCCGGCAACGGGCTTCCTTTTGCAGATTCGAAGGTAGTTGGCCATAACAATGTAGTGACCAATGGCCCTTTCGGGGATATCAAAGAAACGATTGGCGGCTACATTACGGTGCGTGCCAACTCGGTAGATGAAGCGGTTGAATTTGCGAAGGGCTGTCCGGTGTTGCAAGGGCCGGGAAATACAGTTGAGGTGAGAAAAATTGCCAAGGGTGACGGTATTCACTAAGAAAAAAGTCTCCGGCTTAATTTGCCGGAGACTTAATTTTATGATGACTGCAAACGACCTGCTTCCCCATTTGTTCAGAACGGAGTTTCGCAAGATCGCCTCCGTGCTTTGCCGTCATTTGGGAATTCAACACATGGCGTTGGCGGAAGATATTGCCAGCGACACCTTTCTGCTGGCATTCGAAACCTGGCCATATAAAGGCACACCTGAAAATCCAGTGGCGTGGTTACATCGTGTAGCCCGAAACAAAGCACTTAACGAGTTGAAGCGCAATAAGATCTTTACTGAAAAAATCGCTTCAGCCTACCTCCATGATAGTGAATTCGAAATCGATTTTTCCGAGAAGAATATCAGTGACAGCCAGCTTCACATGTTGTTCGCACTTTGCCAGCCACGGATCGCGCATGAATCACAGATCGCCTTGGCGCTGAGAATTCTTTGTGGATTCGGCATCGATGAAATTGCGAACGCCTTTCTCACAAACAAGGAAACGATCAACAAGCGTCTACATCGCGCCCGCGAAAAACTTCGTGAACATCCTTTTCAATTGATCGATCTCACCGAAGCGCAGATCAACGAAAGGCTCGACACCGTGGCCACCATGTTGTATCTGCTCTTCAACGAAGGTTATTATTCGGAAAGCAACAACCAGGTCCTTCGAAAAGATTTTTGCCTCGAAGCCATGCGGCTGACCTACCAGTTGATCGATTTCAAGTTCACGGATCAACCTTCTGTAAATGCGTTGTTCGCCCTGATGTGCTTTCACGCCTCACGATTCGATGCGCGCTTTGATTCCATGGGCGAAATAGTCCTTTATGACGATCAGGATGAATCGAATTGGAACCACGATCTCATTGCCAAAGGAAACTTCTATCTTCAACGCGCGAGCGAATCAAGATCAATAAGCCGATATCATATCGAAGCCTGGATCGGGTATTGGCATACGATCAAATCCGATTCCGGAGAAAAATGGGAAAACATCCTTCAACTCTACAATAAACTCCTTCAGATCCAATACTCCCCGGTCGCTGCCCTGAATCGAACCTTCGCGCTCTCAAAAGTAAGGGGAAAGCATATCGCAATAGCTGAAGCTGAGAAACTAGGGCTCAACGCAAATCCCTTCTATTTTTCATTATTGGGCGAGCTTTATTCCGGCATCGACAACGCAAGGGCAAACGAGTACCTTCAGCGTGCTGTCTCGGTGGCCAAAACCCAAGCCGATAAAAATGTGATCCGTAAAAAAATAGAAAAGCTATTGCGGTAACCTTCAAATAGTTGTGGCAACACCCAAGAGCGCAAAAAAATTTTAATCCACGGCAATTTTTATCATATGAGTAAATAACCGAGATTTACCTCAACTTAAACCCCTTTTTATGAATTACCTAAAAACCCTTGTATTCCTTCTCATTTGTTCGGCAGCATCGGCACAGATCAACAAAGGCGCACTTATCTCGGTGTTCGGTGACCGGAACCTGTCAGATGACCCGATGGAAACAAAATTGTATGAAGTTATAATGAAGGATACGTCTTTCAACCTCAACGGTATCGTTAACAAATTCGACCAGACTATCCGCGAAAAATTCATTCCGCAGTTTCCTTTTTCCTTCTTGTCGAAAGATGAAGTTGTAGGTGCAGCAGGATACACTGACCTGAAACAAATGACGCGTTGGGCTAGGGAAGACTGGGCTACTACCCCTGCAAAACAATATGTTCCGATCGCTGCCTTCGGTATTGCTGATGACACCGATGCGATCAAGAAATCTTTTGAAATCGTTCAAAGTGGTGTTGATGGCGTTATGGTAGCCTATATCAACTTCAATATTTACAGCGCAGGCGGAATCGGCCCGATGGCGAAAAAGAAAGTCTACGCTTACGTGAACCTGAAGATGTTTAACAAAGATGGAAAGCGTGTTTTCAAGTTGAAGGAAAGAGCATCGTCTGACGAAGGCGTACTTTCTGTTGCCGGAATCATCACCGATATCAAGAAAGTTATGCCGATGGTTCAGTCCGCTGCCGACAACCTGATGAAAGACATGGAAGCGAAACTCCCGAAGTCACTTGCCAAGATGGCGCGTTCAATGGAGAAGTATAACGATTAGAAAAATTTCTGATTCAAGATTTAAGATTTAGTGTCAACACGTAATGATGAGTTTCTCCATCTCACGCTGCTCTAAATCTAAAATCTCAAATCAAAAACCTTAAATCAAACAGGTCCCGCGAAATTCGCGGGACTTTTTTGTTTTCACCATGATGGAAAACGAGATCCTTAATACAGGCCTTTCGCTGGCACTGGAGTTCGGTCCCGACTGGTTGAAACCGATACAGGAACGCCTCACTAAAAGGTATCCCAACCTGTCTGCAAAAGAACTGGACGATTGCGAAGCGCTCTGCCGTAAAGTTCGTGAAAACTCAAATCAACATTTTCTAACGCTCCTCAAAAAAACACCCGATGAAAATGTGCTTCGCGATTCGCATCGATCTTATCTCCTTGAAAATTATCCCTGGATAGGCGAAAAAAATTTGGGAAGTCTGGTGAGCCAGGCGTTCTATTATGCGATGAAGTGAGTTGAAAAAGCCGAAGGCCCTGAGGTTTCCGAAGGCCTTAAAGGCTGGGGAAAGCTGAAAGCTAAAAGCGGGACTGCCACGCGTTCCGCACCAATATCGAGAGGCGAAATTTCCCAATCGCACTCGCTGGCTTTCTGCTCTTCACAATGCAGTTCGTAAAGTATCCGGATCAGTTGGTGTAAAGTCCTTCACAAATTGGATCAATGAGCCGTATCTTCCATAACAAATTCATTCCACCATGAAGATGTCCCTGCTTTTTTTGATCGCACTCGCAATTACTAGTCCATCACAAAAAGAAATGTTTGTAGGGAGCACAACTTGCAATGAAGAATTACTTCAAGCCCTTCAAATTCCAAAAGAAACAGGTTGTGAGTTTATGAAATGGGAGGTTTTCTTTGACGATCAAGCACGCTTTTCCATGACTATCCACTATGGAATTTCGCAACCCAACACGAACGGGTTTAAGTACCCGGCAACGGCAAACATTGAGGGAACCGTGGAGATAACTCAAGGTGCAGGGGTTGGAAAAAATTACACGGTACTTCATCTCGAATCGAAAAACATTTTCGGTGAGCTCACATTGGTACGTATGGATGACAACGTGCTGCATTTCTGCAATGGGAACGGGCAACTCCTCATCGGAAACGGAGGTTACGGCTGCGCCCTCAACAAAATGATTGAAACAAAATGAAAGCGGTATTTTACCTGATCATCTGCTCATTTCTGCTTGCTGGTGCACAGGAAGACGCGAACATAGTCAACCGAAAGTTATACGGAACTTTTGATGGCCGTACTCCTTGCCGCGAACTTGCCGACCAGCTTAGCCAATCAGGGGGACCGGAATGCATCAAGATCAAGTGGAGACTACGCTTGCACGTTGATTCAATTTCGAATCACCCGGCAGGATACGAATTGACCAGCTCCGTCTTCAAACGCGACAAGCCTCAAACCGGTAACTGGAAGATTCTTCGGGGAACATTTAAGGATCCTGACGCTATGGTTTATGAACTTCAGATCACGGATAAGCCCTCACTATATTTTCAATGCGCAGACAACAACATTTTATTCTTCCTCACGCCCGACAAAAAACTTCGCGTGGGCAACCGCGACTTTAGTTATACACTGAATAGAGTTGTGCATTAAAGACCAGAAAGCCGAAAGCTAAAGCTTAAAGCTGAAAGCATGGAGTTCCAAGACTCGAAGCTGTGTCTATGTTGAGAGCAGCGTTTCACGCTCCTGAGCTACATTTCCATATGCACACTAGCCTTTAGCTTTCGGCTTTCAGCTATTAGCTATTCTTTCATCAGCGAAATCCCATACCGTTCCGGGTCGCGTGGAGGTGTGGCATTCCAGCTTCGATAAGAATGCGATCCATCAGTTTCATAATATACTTTGTAGTTGCCTGCGGGAAGCGTGATGGTATCATTGAAAAGACGATTCTTGTGGGCGCCACCTGCAGAGTCCGTATTGCGATACGTCATCTCCCAAACCACACGCCCGGTGTCAGTGTTCTTGATCCATCCAAAATCAACCATATCGCCATCAACGCCTTCACCGATCGCGATGATACGAACGTTGGTTTCTTTATCCAGTCTGAAATTTTCACTCAGATTCTCGTCATCACGAACGCGAACAATTTCAGCCACAACGCGATCGTTCTTGTACGCAGCCGGCTCAAACGTAGAGATCTTCGACAGGTCTTCCTTCTTATTCACCCATAAGGTGATTCCGTAAAAATCCTGCTCGTGCGGAGGACCACTGTTCCAATCGCCATAGGAGTGAGAGTCGTCCGTTGCGTAACGAACTATATAATCGCCTTTTTCAAGCTTGATCACCTGGTCTACCATTTTGTTCTTCGATGCACCGCCCGCGTGTTCCTTATGCTCGCGGCTCATATCCCATACTACCTGGCCTGTCGCAGCATTCACAATCCATCCGTTGTCCGCCATCTCATCGCTGGTTGATTCACCGATGCAAAAAACGCGAAACTCGGTGGGCGCTTTAACGGAAAGGCCGCGTGACAAATATTCATCGTCATGCACCTTTACAATTTGAAGTACCGGTTTCACCTCAGCGACCGCTTTGAATGGCACAACGTTCTTTTTGTCGCTGTCAGAATTCGGCCAAATGGTGATGCCAGAAAACTGCGGATCATGTGGAGGCATTGCATTCCAATTGTTATATGAATGAGAGTCGTCAGTAGCATAACTGACCAGGTAGTTTCCAGCAGGCAACGTAATTTTTTCGTCCACGATCATATTCTTGTCGGCACCTCCGGCAAAACTCGAATTGCCATAGTCCATCACCCAAACGCGTTTGTGCTTGTCAAGGTCATAGATCCATGCATAATCGAACGTTTCATCTTTACGGCCTTCACCTATCCCATATATCCGAAGCGTTGTTTCACCGGAAAGTGAAAATCCTTTTTTGATATTCGCATTGTTGTCCGGTTTGAGAATGGCAACAATAGCCTCCGAAATTTTCTTCTCGACAATTCCGGCTGCGCTTACTTTTGTCAGGGATGGCGCGCTCACTTCCATGCCCATGCCTTCCTGAAATTCCAGTCTGAAATTTTCACGGTCTCGTTTACGGTCACCGAAGATATCGTTGAACAGACCATTGAGGCTGGTGAAAGTCCAGTCGGTATTATTCTCGTGGTGATAGGCTGCGGCAAAATAGATCTCATAAGTGCCTTTCTTCAGGCTGACCTGATCGCGAATGTTGAACTCGCCATATTCAAAATCAGGCCGGTCTGCTTTGTCTGCTGCGTGCCACACCACCTTGCGTGTTTCGCTATCGATGATCCAGCCGTAGTATACAATCATCTGCCAGTCGTGATGAAATGCACCACCTCTTCCTTCGATCGACAGCTGGTCATCTTGCGCCAGGGTGAAAGCAGCAAATTCAACCCGGCCGGGAAACACGTCCCCTACTCCGACTTTGTTTTGCGACATTAAAGGAACACTGAGACTGACGAGCAACGCGGCCAGCACGCATGTAAAAAAACTTTGTTTCATTGGGTTGGAAGTTTTCAGGTGATCAGGCAACATGCACACATTATACCACTCGCGAAACTGCTTAAATGCTTCAATTTCGAACATTCCATGTACTGTCCCGTATCAAAAATGTTCAAACGATGTTCACTTTAGGACAATGTATTTGCATGCGACAGCCACAGGCGAAAGATGAATAATCCGTAGTTTTGGTTGCATCCCTGGTTGAAATGGCCAAAAAAAAGTCTGCCCCAGCTATCTCCGGAAAGACTGACGCTGCTCGGTTAACAGCGAAAGCCTTCGTTGATCGGCTCAAAGAAATACAGTCGGACGTTGAGCGCAAAAAAATTCAGCGATACTTCAAACGTGACGAGGGTCAACACGTATCGGGCGACATCTTTATCGGTGTGAAGATGGCGGAGTTGTTCGCGCTGGCAAAGGAGTTTATCGGCATGTCTCCAACAGAGATCGAAAAACTCCTGGAAAGTCCGGTCCACGAAGTGCGTGCCGTGCTTTCCGCCTTTTATCGAGATGTTCGATGGCGTAGCGTAAATACGTTCGCGGCATTACAGATCACTACATGAGGCAATATCAAAAGCTCAAGTCCAAAACCTCATTCTGATAATTTTTTTTAAAAAAGACTTGCGTAACCAATCAGTTACAAATACATTTGTAACCATTCAGTTACGAATAGAAAAATGAGACGAGACGTATTTCAGGCCATTTCGGACCCGACACGGAGGGAAATTATCCATTTGATCGCGAACCGATCGATGAATCTCAACAGCGTGGCGGAAAAATTCGATGTGAGCAGGCCAGCCATTTCAAAACACATCAAGATCCTTACTGAGTGCGGGCTCATCGTTATCAACCAGCAGGGTCGCGAGCGGTATTGCGAAGCACGGTTGGAGAAACTCGGTGAGGTATATGACTGGGTGGAAAAATACCGGAAGTTCTGGACCGAACGTTTCGACCGTCTCGATCAATACCTGGAAGACCTTCAAAGATCGGAGAAGAAGAAACGTAAAAAGTGAGCCTCGAATTTTCAAATGTCAAATCTTAAATTTTAAAGTCATGATGTCTGCACAAAAAGAAAACACCAGCACCTCCGATCGTGAACTGGTAATAACACGTGTGTTCAACGCACCACGGGAACTGGTGTTCAAAGTATGGACCGAGCCACAACATGTAGCGGTGTGGTGGGGACCAAACGGATTTAAAAATACGATCCACGAAATGGATGTAAAGCCCGGAGGAAAATGGCGCTTCATCATGCATGGGCCGGATGGAACGGATTATCCGAACAAGATAGTTTTTGAAGAAGTAGTTCGCCCGGAAAGGCTTGTGTTCATCCACAGCGATGATGTTGAAAAAGATCCCTATCAGTTTCGTTCCGTTGTTACGTTCAGGGAGATCGGAAAGAAAACCGAGATCACCATGAAGATGGTTTTTCTTACCAGGGAAGCTCGAGACTACGTGGTGGAAAAGTACGGAGCTGTCGAAGGCAACAAGCAGACCATGGATCGTCTCGAAGCGTACCTTGCCAGCATGAGTTAGTGAGAACGCAGCGCTTCGTGCCTGCTGCGCATTGTCGCAATTTACCCGGTCTTTTGCCGTGAACGCACCTGCGTGATCAGACATGATCAGCGTAAGTTTGTAGCGAAGGAGAATTAATTATGCGGAAAGTTGCGCTATCGATCACAATGACCTTGGATGGGTTTCTCGCGGGAGCAAATGGCGATTTGGACTGGCATTTTCCGCACTGGAATAACGAGCTGATGGACCACGCGTTGGACCAGCTGCGCAACACCGACCATATTGTGATGGGCCGTGTAACTTATCAGCGCATGTCGGAACACTGGCCTAAGGCTGCCACACGAACACTTGTCACCCGCGATGACCGTGAGTTTGCGGAAAGAATGAACCTATTGCCGAAGACCGTTTTCTCAAAAACGCTCGATCGCGTAGAATGGCAGAACACGAAAATTGCTAAGGCAACCGTTTCCGAAGAAATTATGCGATTGAAGCAACTGTCAGGAAAGGACATCGTAATTTGGGGCGGCATACGCATGCTTTCATCGTGCTTCTCGGCCGGGCTTGCTGACGAATACCGGATCACGATCATTCCCGTGTGGATCGGCAAAGGTCAAACGATTTCTAAACACACGGAAAAAATTGTGAGTCTGAAGCTCATGAATACGCGTGTTTTCGCCAACGGAGTGGTGTGTATTACGTATAAGAAAAATGAATTGCCGAACGATCAAATGCTCCTCGATATCATGACAGGGCGCAAGCGAAAGCAAAAAGTGGAAAGTTGAATATGGTTGAGGTCTTCAAAACGAACGTACTTTTCAAGAACGATGCCCGTGAGCTGCTCGAACAAATCCACAGCATGCGTGGAGACTATCGCGCAAATTTTGACCTGGATGATTGCGACCATATTCTCCGCATCGCATCCGATCTATCGGTAGATCACGCATCGATCATACAAATTTTACGATGTCGTGGATTTGAAGCTGAAATTCTCGAAGATATTCCAATCAGCGACTTCAGTACTTGGTTTCATGGCGAGATTGGCGAAGGAATCAATCTCCATCCCGGCCTCTCCAAATGATTTTCAGGCGCTCAGATAATTAAGCGCACAGTTTGAAGTATGGAAGGATTTTAGGTCTTGAAGCCTGTATTGCAGGCGATCCGATTTTCCGCAGGTTTCCACCGAATGAAAAAATGCTAACTTTCGCGTAGCATTAACCTGAACCGACATGCGTAAGCTCAGCACGTACCTTCTGGTAGCCATTCTTCTTTGCTCTTCATTTACGCCAACCGGAGTCTCTCCCACATACGGCAAAAACGGTATGGTCACCTCCTCATCCGACATTGCAAGTCGTGTGGGCATCGAAATTCTCAAGAAAGGTGGAAACGCCATCGATGCTGCTGTAGCAACAGCATTCGCGCTTGCTGTTACCTGGCCGGCCGCAGGCAACATTGGCGGAGGTGGTTTCCTTGTGTATGCAGACCAAGAGGGCCACTCCACCGCCATCGATTTTCGCGAGCGTGCTCCACTCACTGCACATGATAAAATGTTCTTAGACGCGGGCGGAAATCTTATCAAAGATCTCAATCATTTTGGCGCGCGGGCTGTGGGAACTCCCGGCACTGTGGCGGGCCTGTACCTGGCTCATCAAAAATATGGAAAGCTTCCGTGGAAACGCCTGGTTGATCCGGCAGTCAAACTCGCCAGCGAAGGAATTCCATTCAGCTACGCATTGGTAGAACATTCCAAAAACCTCGAGCAGCGATGGAAAAAAATTCCGTCAACGGCTAAAGTGATGTACAATGACGGCAACTATCGTTCGCTGAATGAAAACTGGAAACAACCAGACCTTGCGAAAACTTTGAAACGCATTCGCGACAAGGGACGCGATGGATTTTACACAGGCGAAACTGCAGAACGGCTTATCGGATTCATGCGATCGCAGGGTGGGATCATGACGCGTGAAGACCTGTCACAATACGAGGCCGTAGAACGAAAACCTGTCTACGGGAAATATCGCGATTACGAGATCGTGACGATGGGCCCACCGAGTTCCGGAGGAATTGCCCTAGTTGAAATGTTGAATATTCTCGAAGGATACAACCTTAAGGCTATGGGCTACCATTCCGCAGACCATATCCACATTCTAAAAGAAGCGATGAAACGCGCTTTCGCAGATCGCGCTCAACATCTCGGAGACCCCGACTTCAATCCACAGATCCCGCTTGACAAACTGCTGTCAAAAGAATATGCTCAACGCTTACGAGAGACCATCCGCATGGACCTCGCCTCAGTCAGTGATTCGACACAGTTTGGGCAGTTGTATGAAAGCGGAACCAATACCACGCATTTTTCTGTCGCAGACAAAGATGGCAATATGGTGTCGTTAACTTACACCCTGGAGCAAAGCTACGGCTCACAACTGATCGCTGATGGACTCGGCTTCTTCCTCAATGATGAAATGGGCGACTTCAATCCGGTACCTGGTAAAACCACACGCGATGGACAGATCGGCACCGCACCGAATATCATCGAACCCGGAAAGCGAATGCTCTCCAGCATGACGCCAACGATCTTACTGAAGAACAATAAACCATTCATGGCCATTGGCTCTCCCGGGGGTCGCACGATCATCAACACCGTGCTCCAGGTAATTCTCAATGTCATCGATTTTGACATGAACATCGCGCAAGCTGTTGAAGCCTCTCGCATACATCACCAATGGCTCCCCGACCGGATCAGTTTTGAAATGTTCGGAATCTCAAAAGATACCCAGGAGATCTTGAAAGCGCGAGGTCACACACTACAGGAATTTACCGTTCGACAAACACAGGGAGCGGCTATGGGTATCGTTATTGATCCTGTTACGGGTTATCGCATCGGCTCTTCAGATTCCAGAAGCCCTGACGGGGGTGTTGCCGCGTATTAGGAATCTGGAATTACTACTGTTTGGGAAAGGTCACCAGAACTTCCAACACATCACTCCGATTAAATCTTTTTTTCGCTCCTGGGCCGCTTGGCCACTGGTATGCTTCATCCGGCCTTAACCCTGGCCGCGCATTCC
>CBHROW010000022.1:0-25290 GCA_966080355.1 uncultured Chryseosolibacter sp. | reverse complement strand
GCGGAAATGACCATCGCATTTGCCTTTGTATTTTTAACACGGATATTTTGCAAGTCGCGCTTCGAGACGCGATATTGTAACAGCATTGAAATACGACTAAATGAAACCCACAACATTTTTTCTGATCGCGATCATCGCCTTCGCCTGTTCTTCAGAATCAAAAAAAGATTTCAGTTCCATTGAAGGAACATGGCAACTCGTTTCGGGAACGCTCATTGAAAAAGGCGACACCACGATCACCGATTACACGAAAGACCGAAGCATGATCAAGGTGATCAACAAAACACATTTTTCATTTCTCAATCATGATCTCAACCAAGGCAAAGATTCCACTGCCTCATTTGCTGCAGGTGGTGGACGCTACACGTTGGTAGGAGATAAATACACCGAGTTCCTCGACTACTGCAGCGACCGCGCATGGGAAGGACATCAGTTTGATTTCACTGTATTGGTGAAAAACGACACGCTCATTCAAACCGGTGTAGAGGTTGTGGAGAGTGAGGGGATCAACAGGTTGAATGTGGAGAAGTATTCGAGGGTGAAGTAGGTGTTGGGAGTGCTAGGCGCTGGGAGGCTGGGTGCTGGGCTCGGAAACTCGACAAGATGTTTGACTATCTGGGTAAGCTGGTCTGACTAACTGAGTACCTGCACGCACCAACTGAATATACTTGCGAGACAAAACCGGGTACCCTTCGTTGGCTAACTCAGCAGGACGCGGTGATGAACTGACTACCCTCTCGTGACCAACTGACGAACTGCTTCCGATGAATTGAGTACTCTTCCACACTAACCGGGTACCCCGCGTTGACCGACTGAGTAGGGTTTGGAGGTGAACTGATTATCACATGAGACCAACTGGCTGCCCCATTGAGGTGAATCTGAGTCTTACCGGAGAGTAACCGAGTGCTCAGGGAGCATAACCAACATGGCCACGGAGCTTCACCTTGTGTTTTCGAAGCTGATGTCAATTCCTCGATTGATTCCGTCCCAAAAGCAATTTATCTTAGTTTTACAGACTCCAACTCACCCGATCTCCAAACGTTGACAGCAATGGTATGACTATAAATGACTATCTGGCAAAAGACCACAGACCATTTACAATTGAACAACCCTCAATCGAGGATGCAGAGGAAATAATTCAGTATTCGAAACAAGTATTTGCTTCTACCGACCAGGTTCTCACAACAGTTGACGAATACACCATGACAGTCGACCGTGAAATTGAATGGATAAATAATCTAAATAGTGGTCGTGACTCATTACTTCTGATCGCGAGACTGAACAACAAGATTGTCGGTCTTTTATTTTTTATTCCCAACTCGAAAAGGAAGATCGCTCATACAGGCGAGTTCGGTGTTAATGTCCATCCTGACTTTCAAGGACTGGGCATCGGAGAGAAATTGACTAAGACCTTGGTGAAATGGGCTAAACAAAACGAACAAATCGAGAAAGTGGTTTTACAAGTTTTTGCCACAAATAATAAAGCTGTCGGGCTTTATAAAAAGCTCGGATTTATTGAAGAGGGACGACACAAAAATGCGATCAAGCAGATCGATGGTTCTTATGTCGACATTTTGCAAATGTATATTGAAACTAAATAAGACGACCGCTAAGGATCTGCGTAGTGATGGCGCGACTGATCATTAGTTTTTACTTCACGGCTAAACCGCAACTCGCAGCTAGTTCTCCCCAGCGTGAAGCGTGTAGCGTGAAGCGTGCAGCCTTTTCTAAGTTCGCAGTTTCAGTCGTCAGACCACCGCGAGTGGTCAGACGACTTCTCACTTCTCGTTCAGGATCATGGGCGATCGGCCATCGGTGACAATGATCTTCGCATTGTTGGAAGTCACCAGGTCTTTCAGCACTTGAACGCCATTCCATTTCACGAGCATATCGCTCAGACTTTCTCCAACAGTTTTGTTGTAATTCTTGATCGCTTCGGCTTCGATGCTCATTCGTTCAGCTTCTTTCTTTTGTTTAGCAATGATGAAATCCATTTGAAGCGCTTCTTGTTCCGACTTCAACTTGTTTTCAACAGCCTGAAAGATCTGCGAAGGCATCGTTATACTTTTCAGTAAAACGGCATCAACCACAAATCCCTTGTCCGAGATGCCTTGCACGAGTTCATCATAGATCTCTTTTTCGATCTTCTTTCGATCGACAGCAAAAAGTTCTTTCGCGTAGTAAGTGCCGCATACGTGCCGGGCTACAGCACGGAAGTTACTTTCAACAATCACTTCCTGGTAGTTCATACCGTATCGCGTGTACACTTCTCCGGCTGCCTCGGGCCGCACGTGGTAAAGAAGTGCAATCTCCGATTTAACAGTGAGCCCTTCCTTGGTTGGAACATCCAGCGCATTCAACGCTTCAACAGTGCGTGTGGGAATTTTTTTGATGGTTGAAATGAAGGGATCGAAAGCATAAGCGCCCTGTGGAAGATGATCGCTTTTTATTTTTCCGAGCTTTTGTTTGATTCCTACTTCTCCGGGCCTTACGATTGAGCACGCGCTCATGAAAAGTAGCGCTAGTGGCATAGTCAGATTTTTCATAGACAATGTTTGAGTATACACTTAATAACGAAAGAACGAATTCATATTGTTACAGTCATTGTGTAAAAACTCTGGCCTTAAAAAAAGCTTAAATGAAACAGTTAAAGGCTGAAAGCTAAAAGCTTGAGCTCTGAACTTCAAGGTGAGCAATGTAATCGGATTGTACGATAGAGGGTCGAGAAGAAAAATGGATCTGGTGCCTGTTGCGTTTTCGTTTTCGGCTTTTTACGCTGTGCTAAACGGAACTGGTTCACAGCGATAGCAATAGCGTACACACTGCTTGACGACTCTCTCGCGTTAAGGATTGAAGCAAAAACCGAAGTGGCATGGGCGCGGACTGTTGCAGCGGAAAGCCTGACCCCGCCTTGTTGAAAATTATTTGTACGAAATTCTTCATATCGATGAGTTGTTGTTGGTAGAGGATGCAAGTTTTAGCGGGGGGACGCCAGCCTAATTTCGTTTTACCAGGTTTTAATCATTGATGCACAGCTCGTGGCTCGTAACTCAAAGCTAGTTCGCACTGCTTGCGGCTTGTAGCCTGAAGCTTGCAGCCTTTTCCAAGTTCGCACCTTAGTAGTCAAACTGCCGTGAGTGGCCAGACGACCCGTTGCATTTCCCGACTTTTTTTCCTATACTCAAATGCTAATTCTAACCAGACCAAAGCTTGCAATACACGGGATCACTATATACATACCGTAAGGATTTGTGGTTGGTGCGGCCGTTGGTGATCTTTATCGTTCTCTCCTCTTTTATTGTGTACGCAACATGGGCCGCGCTTCAAGGCGAGTACTATACCGCGGGGCCCTATCTTTCTCCATTATATTCACCTGAACTTTTTGGAAACTCACCGCATGCATGGTTCGGACCGATGCCATCGTGGTGGCCGGCATTTCTTCCATTCTCTCCGGCTATACTCATTCTGTGGGCACCCGGAGGATTTCGCTTCACCTGCTATTATTATAGAGGCGCCTACTACAAATCGTTTTGGGCTGATCCGATCGCTTGCGCTGTTGCCGAGCCGCGAAAGAAATATTGGGGCGAAAACTCGTTGCCGCTCATCTTGCAAAATGTGCATCGGTATTTTCTCTATTTAGCCATCTGTTTTGTTTTCATTCTTCTCTACGATGCGTGGAAAGCAATGTGGTTCACGGATACAGATGGAATACAACATTTTGGTTTTGGTGTTGGCACCCTGGTGTTATTGACGAACGCAACGTTGCTCGGAATTTACACCTTCAGTTGTCACTCGTTCCGTCATTTGGTTGGCGGATTCAAAGACCAGCTTTCGAAGGCGCCCGTGCGAAAAAAAGTTTATCACTGTGCGAGCTGTCTCAACAAGCGCCATATGAACTGGGCATGGTTCAGTTTGTTCAGTGTCGCTTTCGCGGATATTTACGTAAGACTGGTATCGATGGGAATATGGACTGACTACAGATTGTTTTGACTTAAATAATTTTCTTTCATGGCCACCTACGAAACATATTATCATGATGTGTTGGTGATCGGCTCGGGAGGTGCAGGATTAAGAGCCGCGATTGAAGCATCGAGTGCCGGTGTTTCTGTAGGTGTTGTGTGCCGATCATTGCTCGGAAAAGCGCACACCGTAATGGCCGAAGGTGGTGTGGCAGCAGCACTGGCTAATGTCGATGATCGCGATGGATGGAAAGTTCACTTCTCCGATACCATGCGCGGTGGACAATATCTGAACAACTGGCGGATGGCCGAACTTCACGCGAAGGAATCGCCCGATCGTGTGCGTGAACTTGAGGCATGGGGTGCATTGTTCGATCGCACCGATGACGGTAGAATCCTTCAACGCAATTTTGGCGGACATAAGTATCCAAGACTTGCTCACGTTGGCGATCGCACCGGCCTTGAAATGATCCGAACCCTTCAGGATCATGGAATTCACCAGGGAATAGATTTCTTTCAAGAGTACACCGTGATCAGTTTACTGAAAGATGGTGATAAGGTCTGCGGTGCATTCGGGTACGATCGTGAAAAGGGATCGTTCAAAGTGTTTCATTCAAAAGCAGTCATCATTGCCACCGGAGGAATGGGAAGGATCTATAAGATCTCGAGCAATAGCTGGGATTGTACGGGAGGCGGGATTGCACTGGCATACAACGCAGGAGCGGAGTTGATCGATATGGAGTTTGTTCAGTTTCATCCTACCGGGATGGTTTGGCCTCCGAGCGTTCGTGGATTGCTGATCACGGAAGGCGTTCGCGGTGAAGGAGGTGTGCTGCGGAATAGCGATGGAAAGCGATTCATGTTCAACGATATTCCCGAGCTCTACAAGAATCAAACATCTACCGATGAAGAAGAAGGCTGGAGATATACGCAGGGCGATAAAAATGCCAGGCGCCCTCCCGAGTTGCTGACGCGTGATCATGTCGCGCGTTGCATTCGAAGAGAGATCAAGGAGGGAAGAGGTTCTCCGCACGGAGGTGTATTTCTCGACATCGCGTGGATCAAAGAAAAAATTCCTAACGCTTCTGACCATATTAAGAAGAAACTCCCAAGTATGTATCATCAATTCAAAGAGCTCGCGGGAGTTGATATCACCAAAGAGCCCATGGAAGTTGGTCCTACCACCCATTATATTATGGGCGGAGTTCGTGTGGATGCCGACTCGCAGATGACGAATATTCCGGGGTTGTGTGCTGCAGGAGAGTGCGCTGCCGGACTTCACGGTGCAAACCGACTGGGAGGCAATTCCCTTTCAGACCTTTTGGTATTCGGAAAACGAGCTGGCGAGTTTGCTGCAGCTTACGCGAAACAAAATCAGAAAGGAACCATTCAGCAATCGCAACTCGATGAAATTTCACGCGAAGCACTCGCACCGTTCGAACGATCAGGCGTTGGTAAGAATCCCTTTCAACTCCAGTCGCAGCTGCAGGAAATGATGCAGAACATGGTCGGCATCGTACGCAATGGAAAGGAGCTTGAAGAGTCGATCATTCAAATTCAAAAACTTCAGCAGGAGGCGAAGTTGATGGGATGCGATGGCAACAGGGGCTACAACCCCGGATGGCACACTGCCATGGAACTGACCCATATGCTTACGATTGCCGAAGCCATTGCTCGTGCAGCGAATGAACGCAAGGAAAGCCGGGGAGGACATTTTCGCGAAGACTTCCCCAACAAGAGCAACGAATTCGGGCAAGTGAACATCGCGATAAAGAAAAATACGGATGGCAAAATGAAAATGTGGCGAATGGAGAAAATGAAAATGAGAGAGGATCTGCAGAAGATCATTGAGGAAATGAAATAAGGTTATGGCTTATGGCTATAGCTACGGCATTTGCGTGCGGCTCATTCTGCACAGCATGAAAATGACGGGATGAAGAATGGCAAGTATAAATTCCAATGATCGTAAACTCTGGCCATGGCCATAGCCAAAAGCCATAGCCTTGGTGAAGTTCAGTTGAGCGTATAAATTGTTGATAATCCATGTTAACTACATTCCATATCTGGCGCACAAATTCCAACAAAGGAGAATTCCGCGAGTACAAGACACACATCTCCGAAGGTATGGTCGTTCTCGATGCTGTTCACCAGATCCAGGCTGAGCAAGCCAACGATCTGGCTATACGCTGGAATTGCAAAGCAGGAAAATGCGGGTCATGTTCTGCCGAGATCAACGGTCATCCGAAGCTGATGTGCATGACACGCATGGCCGATCTGCCAAAAGAAAAGCCGATCACACTACAACCCATGAAAGCATTTCCCGTGATCCGCGATCTGGTGACGGATGTGTCGATCAACTATAGAATAAAAAAAACTATCAAGAAATTCAAGCCGCGCAAAGCAGACGCACCGGACGGAACGTGGCGTATGGCCCAGGAGGATATTGATCGCGTCCAGGAGTTTCGCAAGTGTATCGAATGTTTCCTTTGCCAGGATGTTTGTCATGTACTGCGGGAACACAATTTGCACGAGCAGTTTGGCGGGCCGCGGCATATGGTCTACGCTGCAGCACTTGAAATGCATCCGCTCGATGTGGAAGACCGCAGAAGTGATCTGAAATACGAGCATGGCATTGGTTTTTGCAACATCACCAAGTGCTGCACAAATGTTTGTCCCGAGAAAATTACCATAACGGATAACGCCATCATTCCGCTGAAAGAGCGGGTAGCGGACAAGTTTTACGATCCACTGATGAGGTTCTTCCGCATATTCAAATAAACACCAAAATCACCATGGCCATGGCTACGCAGGAAAAATCTACATTAACCTTCAAACTAAAACCGCTGTCGAAGGATGGCATTGAAGGAGCACTCAACAAAGCCGAACAATACAGGTTACTCAATCAACCCCGGCTTGCCGAAAGTATTTGTCTCGACATCCTTGACATCGAACCGGGTAATCAAAAAGCTTCGGTATACCTTCTGTTGTCACTCACCGACCAGTTTGGGAAATCGTCTGCTAAAGCCGCAAAGCAAGCGCTGTCCATTGCGCGAGGCCTCAAAGACGAGTACTCGAGAATTTATTACGAGGGGATTGTTTATGAACGACAAGGTTCGAATGCGTTGCGCTCTGGACTTCCCGGATCAGAGTATGACGCATGTGAATGGTTACTAGAGGCTATGAAGTTTTACGAAAAAGCCGACAAGATTGCACCGGAAAAAAATGACGACACCGTGCTTCGCTGGAATACTTGTGCGCGTACCATCATGCAATACAATCTCGAAGAAAGACCGGAAGACGATTCGCGAACACAATTGGAATACTAGTTTTGAGTTTGGCGTTTGTAGTTTGTCGTTAATGAGAGCGTTGCAGTCAAACCGCAAACCAAACTAAAAACCAAAAACGTTATTGTCGCAAACTCCCCGCATTCGTTTTTACTACTTCCAGTTCCGTTGGCACGATAGCTATTCATGAAAAATCAACACCGGATAGCTTGCTGTTCCCGAAATGTTTCTAATGAGACTATTGTGAAACAGCCGCTCCAGCAAATTGCGATGAACAGTACATAATGCCAGCAAGTCTGGTTTGTTGCGCAACATATAACTATGGATGCTCTGGGCGATCTCATACGACCGGATCGTGTCGAAAGATAATTGAATGTCATCTGCATGGAGCGTTTGCGCGATGTACTGGAGTTCTCGCACTTCGTCTTCCACCTCCTGACTGTAAGCTTCCTCGAGCACCTGCAAGACAGAAAGATCAGCGCCCCATATTTTTATCCAGCGTTTCAATTGACTCAACGGAAGGCGTCTGTCTTTTAGGTAGTCGAATGCATAGACGACATTTTTAATTTCGTAGTAATTGCATTTCTCCGGGATCAGCAGCGCAGGCGTGTTTGTTTTCACGCAGGCCCGGTAAGCGTTGCTGCCCATGAGAAATTGATAGATGTCATCCGGGCCATTTGTACCCATAACAACAAGATCGTAGTCATCTGCAAATGAAGCGATGGTACTCGCCACGGATGACGATGAAGGCTGGATTTTCGAGTAGCAACTGATGCGAAAAGTTCGCGCGATCCGGTAGCTCATGCTTTCCATTTCTTTTTCGTATGCATCGAAAGTTTCCGCTGTTCCGCGGGTTATCGTTTCGAACTCGGCTTCCGCCACCGACTGCACGTTAAATAGAACAAGCTGGGCCTCCACAACCTGCGCTGTTTTTGCAGCATACGCTACACCGTTTTGTGCAGCTTCCGAAAAATCTGTTGGGCAAAGTATTTTTTTCATAGGGCTCTGGCTAAGGGTGTTTTGAAGGAACAGTTGAAGCCCAGCTAATAAGCTCTTGCCTCATTTCATAGTACGATTTTTGAAATGCAGATGCTTCCTCCATCAGTGTGTCGTGTTCCTGAAAATATGATGTTTCCAGTTCGTCACGAAGTTCCAGCATCCGGGCAAGCTTGTTCTCGTGATCGCGGAGTTTCCTGCGAATTTCTTCGATTACTTCCACCGTATAATAGAGTATCAGGCTTTGAAAGCGGCCTAGCTGTTTTTTTTGCTGATGGCTTTGAGCGCCCGGGGCACATCGATCCAACATCACTTGAAATGTTGATAGCTCTGCTTTGGCGAACGCGGTGAACGACAGCCAGTCGATGGTTTGCTTATGCTTGCCGATCAGTGAAGGCTGCAGAACATATTTGTCGGTAATTCCCGTGATTGATATCATTTGGCGTTTGTTTTCCGAAAAGTACCATCACCGATGCGTTCAGGCGATGAGTTCTGTCGGCCCTTTTTATGATTTTTATCACGTCTGCTTGAGGCTGACAAAAATCATATTTTGATTTGATGATCCTCACGTGACCAGGGAAAGGGACGGCCTACATTTACGTCATCGATAAACATTATCGCCATGAAAAAAATATTAGTGCCCTGCGATTTTTCGCAACCTGCAATCAACGCGTTTAGGTTTGCCATGGATGTTGTTACCCAGTCAAATGGCAGCATCGACCTCGTTCATGTCATCGAGCTTCCCGTTCTTCACGACACGGTGTTGATGCCGGTGTTGAACTTTGAGCAGGAATTTTTGAATGAACTTCGTGAGAAAGCGGAATCCCGGTTCAGCAAAATGGTTGCGAAGTACAAGGCGGAAAAATTGAAAGTAAACTTTCACGTTCTGTTCGGAGCCGTATCGCGGATGCTCATCGACTATACCGAAGAGAATAAGATAGACTTGATAGTGATGGGTTCGCACGGGTCCAGCGGTTTGCGCGAGATCTTCGTTGGCTCAAACGCGGAGAAACTGGTAAGAAATTCATCCGTGCCTGTATTGATATTGAAGGATTATTATAAAGGTCCTATCAAGAACATCGTTTTTCCAAACACATTGGAAACGGAAAAGCAGGAAGACCTCATCATGAAGGTTAAGCAGCTCCAGGCTTTCTTCAAAGCGAAGCTGCACATTGTTTGGATCAATACACCTTTGAATTTTACTTCCGATGCAGATTCTATGCAGCGGTTGAATGCTTTTGCGAAAAGATTCATGCTGAAGGATTATACGATCAATATCTTCAACGACACCGATGAAGAGAAAGGAATTCTTCAATATGCCAACACTGTAAAGGCTGATCTTATTGCGCTCGGAACACATGGAAGAAAAGGGATTTCAAGGCTGGTGAACGGAAGTCTCGCGGAGGATGTGGTGAATCACAACCGCGGACTTGTTTGGACTTATACGCTTAATCATGTAACCGCACTTGCCTGATGACAATGGTAGTAGAAGAACGGTCGTCATTTAAACGAACGCAAGCTTCAGCCAAACACGGTGGAATTCCATGCTTCCATTGCGGACAACGATGCCCTGACGATTTGATCGCTGTGGATGAGAAACTGTTTTGTTGTGAGGGATGCAAATCTGTCTATGAAATTTTGCGGGCGAACGACCTTTGCAACTACTACAACTTCGACCACGATGCTGGTGTCAACAACAAAGCAACGGATAAGTCTTTTGATTATCTCGATTCGCCAGACATTCGAAAAAAAATTGTTCTTTTCGATTCGAAAAACTTCGCGCGGGTAGTATTTCAGATCCCGGCCATTCATTGCGCCTCATGCATTTGGCTGCTGGAAAATCTTCGAAGGCTCAATTCGGCAGTCATGCGTACGGAGGTCAATTTTGCAAGAAGATCGCTGTTGATCGATTTTAACCCCGAGAAAATTACGCTTGCCGCATTGGCTTCATTGCTGACCAGCGTAGGTTACTCTCCGAGCATCGATATTGCAAGCACCGAGAAGAAAGGAGCGAGGCCGCAGCGGGCGATGGTGTTCAAGCTTACAATTGCCGGGTTTGCGTTTGGGAATGTCATGCTCTTCAGTTTTCCCGAATACCTCGGCATTGACGTGCATGACCATTACCTCATGCGTCTGTTTTCCTTTCTGAATCTTGCACTGGCAATGCCCGTTTTGTTTTATAGTGCGTGGCAATATTTTGAATCAGCCGCCAAAAGTTTTAAGCAGAAGCAGATCAATATCGATGTTCCCATCGCAGCGGGCCTCGCGGCACTTTTCCTCCGCAGTTCGTACGATATCTTTACGGCTACCGGGCCCGGCTATCTGGATTCATTCACGGGTTTGGTTTTTTTTCTGTTGATCGGCAGATGGTTCCAGGGAAAGACCTATGAGAGCCTTAGCTTCGATCGTGATTTCAAATCCTATTTTCCACTGGCAGTTCAACGCTTAGTGAATGGCGAATGGAAGCCGGTGATCAGCAACGAAATAAAAAAGAATGACATCGTTCGACTTCGAAACATGGAGATATTGCCTGTCGATGCGATACTGTTGTCAGACCACGCCTTTTTTGATTTCAGTTTTGTGACCGGTGAAAGCCGGCCCGTGACTGCAACCTGTGGCGATCTTGTTTATGCCGGGGGAAGGCTGTTGGGCTCACCCGCTGAGCTTCGCGTAGATCGGTCCATGTCGCAAAGTCACCTGACCACACTGTGGAATAATGATGCCTTTCGAAAAAAAGATGAAACGAAATATCAGCAGATCATCGATCGTTCAGCGCGGGTATTTACCTGGATCGTTATGGCGATTGCGTTGATCACAGCGCTGCGGTGGTATTTTACGAGACCTGACCAGATGTGGCTTGTGCTTACTTCTGTCCTCATGGTCGCATGCCCTTGCGCCTTGGCGTTAGCAGCTCCTTTTACCTACGGGAGTATGCTGCGTGCGTTTGGTCGCCATAAGTTCTACCTGAAGAATGCCGATGTCATCGAACGTATCGCTTCGATCGATGCGGTTGTTTTCGACAAGACAGGAACGGTAACCTATGGGTGCTCTCCCAAGGTGCAATTTATCGGTAACCTTGATGAGGTTGAGATGCGCGCTATAAGATCTCTTTCGAGTTGTTCTTCACATCCACTCAGTGTTTTGGTGGCCAATTATCTTCCGGGAGAATTAATGGAGGTCTCCGACTTTTCTGAAGAGCCAGGCAGAGGAATTTCGGGAAAAGTGAATGGCCGAACTTACCGTCTTGGCTCGTGGTCATTTGTGAAAGCGAAAAGAAGCGAAGATCCGACAGGTGCTCAGGTGTTCGTTTCAATCGATGATCAACCGTCTGGATACTATTTGATTGGAGTCGAAACCAGGCAAGGAATAAAAACAATGCTGGACCGCCTTGGAAAAAAATGTCTTGCGCTGCTGTCAGGCGATAATGAAGCAGACAAAATTCAAATGCAGTTACTTTTCAATTCCACAGTTCAACTTTTGTTCAACCAAAGCCCACATGACAAACTTGCCTACATAGCGGCTCTGCAACATGACGGAAAAAAAGTAATGATGGTGGGGGATGGTTTGAACGATTCGGGAGCGTTTAAGCAAAGTGATGTCGGAATTGCCGTGAATGACAAGTCGGGTTCTTTTACTCCGGCCAGTGACGCGATTCTTGATGGAAGCAACCTTCAACTCCTCGACCGTTTTATCGAACTTTCAAAAACTTCATCGCGCATCTTGCTGATGGCTTTTTCGATCTCGTTTTTTTATAATGCTATCGCTTTGACATTCGCAGTCACCGGCAACCTGACCCCATTGGTTGCAGCGGTGCTCATGCCTGTAAGCAGCATCACCGTGGTTGGGTTCTCAACGCTTGCCGTTAACTATGTCGTACATCGAAAACTGAAATCGGAATGACCGTTATCATTTTATTAATATCGATCAGTATGCTCGTTGCTATTGGCTTTCTTTTTTCCTTTCTGTGGAATTTGAAGAGTGGCCAGTACGATGATGTGTATTCACCGTCAGTGAGAATGCTGATCGATGCGGAGAGAAAAAAAGATGGAAACACCAAAAGTAAACGCTATATAAAAGCTTCGGGCACCCGGCAGCTTACTGAGGAAGTATGATGGTCTACCTTTTATTCGGAATATAGGTGACGTCTTTGACAAGGGAATGAAAGCATCGAAGCCAGGATTTCAATATGTCGAACTAATTTTTTTTCTCTAGCTTCTTCATGATGTCGTTCATCATTTCGATTTGCATTTTCTGGATTTCGATCAGCTCGTGTTGCTGATGCATGATGAGGTGATCGATCTTTTCGTGCAGCATGCGGATCTCCAGCTCCGACTTGAGGTTGATCATGTAATCTTTTTTTGCACGGTCGCGATCTTTTTCTTCCTGGCGGTTTTGGCTCATCATGATCACCGGAGCTTGCAAAGCGGCAATGCACGACAAGATCAGGTTCAGCAGAATGAACGGATAGGGATCGAATGAACGACTTGTCAGAAAAACTACATTAGATGCGATCCACAAAGCCAGGAAGGCTGCGAATGAGATAATGAATTTCCAGCTTCCGCCAAAGGTTGCCACGTTGTCGGCCAACCGCTGGCCAAATGAAAGTGAATCTTTGCGATCGCTGATCTTATCGGTAAGCGTATGATGTTTCCGGAAAGCTTTTAATACTTTATCTTCCAGGTCGCTGAGCTCACCAACCTCTTTGGAGAGAAAATCGGATACATACTTCTCCCGGAACATGTTCAGTTCGGACAGGGATAAGCATTGCTCGTCTTGAAATTGCGGATGCTCCTTCCGGATCGTTTCCATCATGGCGGGTCGTAACGATTTGGCTGAAATCTTCTCAACAATGGGAAACTCCTTTTTAGAAATGTCACTGACGAACGTTTTCATAAGTATTTGAATCCGGTACCAATATAATCAAGTTGATGGAACCTCGTTAATCGCATGTTTGCCCGAGCTGACAAAAGTCATACTTCTGGCAGACAACGATCATCCGCTCATGGAATCGGGCAGTTTACTTTTATCGCAGAGAAAAAACAGGAACCCACTGCACTATGGAAATAGAGAAATTCAGTTATGACAACAAGATTGTAAAAGCCTTTATGATTGCTACGGTCGTGTTTGGCCTGGTCGGCATGCTCGTGGGACTGACTGCAGCGATCCAACTTGTTTATCCCATCTTCAACTTCGATACTCAGTATACTACGTTTGGACGGATTCGCCCGCTGCATACCAACGCAATCGTCTTCGCTTTTGTGGGTAACGCGATGTTTGCAGGAGTTTACTATTCTATGCAGCGTCTGTTGAAAACGAGGATGTTCAGCGATAGGTTGAGTTGGATTCATTTCTGGGGTTGGCAGCTTATCATTTTGGCTGCTGCGATTACGCTTCCACTCGGCATGACGACTTCAAAAGAGTATGCAGAGCTTGAATGGCCGATCGACATTGCCATTGCCGTGATCTGGATCGTGTTTGGCTGGAATATGATCGGCACGATTATCAAACGCAGGGAGCGTCACATGTATGTCGCGATCTGGTTTTACATCGCCACATTCGTAACGGTGGCTGTTCTTCATGTTGTAAACTCGTTTGAAATTCCCGTTACGTTTTTCAAAAGTTACTCATGGTATGCTGGTGTTCAGGATGCGTTGGTGCAATGGTGGTATGGCCACAATGCAGTTGCATTTTTCCTTACAACACCTTTCCTCGGCATCATGTACTACTTCTTACCGAAGGCCGCAAATCGCCCGGTGTATTCCTATCGCCTTTCGATCATTCATTTTTGGTCATTGATCTTTATTTATATCTGGGCTGGTCCTCATCATCTGCTCTATACTTCTCTGCCGGATTGGGCGCAATCGCTCGGTACTGTATTCTCGATCATGTTGATCGCTCCATCATGGGGCGGTATGCTGAATGGCTTGATGACACTTCGCGGAGCGTGGGATCGCGTGCGTGAAGATCCGGTGTTAAAATTCATGGTCGTTGCAATTACTGCGTATGGAATGGCAACACTCGAAGGCCCGTTGCTGTCGCTCAAAAATGTAAATGCGATCGCACATTTTACCGACTGGATTGTCGCTCACGTACATGTTGGCGGCCTTGGATGGAATGGCTTCATGATCTTCGCAATGTTGTATTGGATCGTGCCGCGCATGTGGAACACAACCCTTTACTCTACAAAACTCGCTAATATCCACTTTTGGCTCGGAACACTCGGCATTATCTTCTACGCTGTACCGATGTACATCTCCGGTGTTGTGCAAAGCTTAATGTGGAAAGAATTTAACCCTGAAGGATTTCTCGTGTACAAAAATTTCCTGGAGACGACCGTTCAGATCCTTCCCTTCTATGGGCTGCGCGCCATCGGAGGAGGATTCTATCTCATCGGTGCGTTCATGATGACTTACAACCTGGTCAAGACTGCGTATGCGGGAAGTTTTGTTGCTGATGAAGAAGTTGAGGCTGCGCCACTGGTCAAGGATTACATAGTAACTTCGGGTGGGTGGCATCACCGCCTTCTTGAACACAAACCTGTTCTCTTCACGGTGTTATCGCTCGTTGCAATTTTGATCGGAGGATTCATGGAAATGGTCCCGACTTTTCTCATCAAATCAAATGTGCCGACTATCACTAATGTCAAGCCCTACACGCCACTCGAATTACACGGTCGCGATATTTACATTCGTGAGGGGTGCGTGAATTGTCACACGCAAATGGTTCGCCCGTTCAGATCGGAGACTGAACGTTACGGAGAATATTCGAAAGCTGGAGAATTTGTTTACGACCATCCGTTCCTATGGGGATCGAAACGAACCGGGCCTGATCTGCAGCGCGTTGGTGGAAAATACTCGAACGCCTGGCATTACAACCACATGCTTGCGCCCGATGCTGTATCGAACGGCTCGATCATGCCGGCTTATCCATGGCTTTTCGAACAAACTTTGAACAAAGCGGCTACCAGAGGAAAAATTGCTGCCATGCGTACCATCGGTGTTCCCTATGAAGAAGGCTATGAGAGAGCTGCGAACGTTGACCTGGAGAGGCAGGGCAGTGCGATCGCGCAATCGTTGAAGGCCGATGGCATTGAAGTAGCCGATGATGCTGAGATCATTGCGCTGATCGCTTACCTGCAACGGCTGGGAACTGATATCAAAGCCGAGAAAACTGCCAACGCAAGATAATCCTTAGGTTACATTTTAAAATCGAGATGCGTATGTATAAAAATGTGCTTCAAAGTATTGAGAATATCGAGGTCTGGCCGGTAGTCTCATTCGTGATCTTCTTTGTCTTCTTCTTGTGCTTGCTGCTGTGGGTATTCTCCGTGGATAAAAGATTCATCGAACGCATGAAGAGCTTGCCGGTAGATGAGAGCGCTATCGCGAAATCAAAAAAAGAAAAAGAAATTGTATGAAAAAACTATTTGCTATTGTTTGCGCAATTTCTTCCAGCCTGCATGCATTTGCACAAGAGTCACTCCCGGAGAAAAGTTTTTGGTCCGACCCATTTAATGATCCGATGTTGCCGGTGTACGTGGTAATGGCGCTGGTACTGGTGGTGATCATACTCGTTGCAAGTGTTGCCATGTACCTGTTAAAAGTACTGAACATGCTCATCGCACAGGCCGATAAAGAACGCGCTGCGAAATTTGGCATTACCTATGTTGCACGGACAAAGTGGTGGAAAAAATTCGCCCAATCCATGAATGCATCAGTTCCTGTTTCGGAAGAGCAGGACATCGAGCTTGATCACAATTTCGATGGGATCAAGGAGCTGGACAATCACCTGCCGCCCTGGTGGAAGTGGTTGTTCTATGGAACGATCGGATGGTCTGTGGTGTATATGATTGTCTTCCACATTTCAAGTTCACTTCCCTTGTCAAATGCGGAGTATGAGTATGAAGTTGCCGTAGCTGAGGAACAGGCGAGGAAGATCAAAGCATCGAGGCCGCAGATCCAGATCGATGAGAACGCCCTGACGTTCAACCTGGACTCCGTTCAACTTATCACGAACGGAAAAAATGTTTTCATCGACAACAATTGCGGATCATGTCATCGGCAGGACGGAGGAGGAAATTCCATCGGACCAAACCTGACGGATGAGTACTGGCTACATGGTGGACATATTAAAAATGTTTTTTTTACGATCCGTGATGGCGTGGTTGAAAAAGGAATGCCAGCCTGGGGCCGCTCATTGAGCCCTACACAAGTACGTGATGTGGCATTTTTTGTCATGAGCTTGCAAGGGTCGCAACCTGCTAACGCCAAAGCCCCACAAGGCGAAATATATAAACCGCTCAGCATCCAGCCCGATTCAACAAAACGACAAGCTTCTCTTTAGTGAGTATATGGACAGCCACGCGCGATATGATATCAGGAAAGAAAGGTCGAGTGCAGACCAGTTTCGCGACACCATTGCAACCGTGGACGAGAAGGGCAAGCGCGTTTGGGTCTACCCGAAAAAACCGTCAGGGAAACTTCATCGTCTGCGTATAGCGGTCACCGTTGTGTTACTCTCGCTTTTGTTCGGTGGACCGTTTATCAAGATTGCAGGACAACCGTTATTGTTGTTGAATTTTTTTGAAAGAAGGTTTATTGTGTTCGGTCAGTCGTTCTGGCCTCAGGATTTTATTCTGCTTGCTATCCTACTGCTCACATTTTTTGTTTTTGTGATCCTTTTTACCGTGGTGTTCGGACGAGTGTGGTGTGGATGGATGTGCCCGCAGACACTGTTTATGGAAATGGTTTTTCGCAAGATCGAATACCTGATCGAAGGAGATGCTCCGGCACAGCGAAGACTCGCGCAGGCTCCATGGACCTTTTCAAAGGTGTGGCGGAAGACATTGAAGCACGCGATTTTTGTCGTGATCTCGATCGTGATCTCCCATACCGTGATTGCCTACATGTTAGGTGTCGATAACACGTTCGCCCTGGTGCAACACGCACCGACCAAAAATCCTGCTGCCTTCACCGGACTTGTTGTGTTCACGGGAGCTTTCTATTTCGTTTACGCAAAATTTCGCGAGCAGGCCTGTATTGCTGTTTGCCCCTACGGGCGATTACAAGGTGTGTTGTTAACCAAGGAGTCGATCGTTGTTGCGTATGATTGGTTGAGGGGAGAACCGCGGGGAGCTATTCGGAAAAACCGGACACAGCAAAAACCTTCCGGAGACTGCATCGACTGTAAATTGTGCTTGCATGTTTGCCCCACCGGAATCGACATTCGCAATGGCACACAGCTTGAATGTGTCAATTGCACGGCTTGCATTGATGCTTGTGACGATGTTATGTTGAAGATCGGAAAACCAACGGGTTTGATCCGCTTTGCATCGGATGAATCGATTGGCAAAAATACTTCAAAAATATTTACGCCAAGAGTACTTGCGTATTCGATTGTATTGATCGCATTGATCGCGGCATTCGTCTTTGCGTTGCGCACACGATCGGATGTGGAAACTACAATATTGAAAGTGCCGGGAACACTCTATCAACGAGACGGTGATTTTGTGACTAATCTTTACAATGTGGAGTTTGTGAATAAGACCTTCGGTGATGTCTTGCTTGACCTGAAAATGACATCTCCCGAAGAAGGATCTATTGTCAATGTTGACGGAAAACCTATTGCAGTAAAGGCAGAGGGAATTCTTAAGAAAGTTTTGTTCATACGGATCGCCTCTTCACACATAAAAAAGACACGCACGGTAGTTGAAGTAGGTGTGTATAAGGACGGTGTTCTTATGGAATCATTGAAGGTAAAATTTATCGGGCCGGTTTCTCATACACTCAAATAGCCACCATATGAATTTCGGAAAGTGGATCATCGTTACATTCGTACTGTTCGCAGCTTTTATCGGAACGTTGGTAGCAATTTGCATACGCCAGGATATCAGCCTTGTTTCAAAGAATTATTACCAGGACGAGCTCGAGTTTCAGCACCAGATCGCGCGGGTTGATAATGCCAATCGGCTTTCGCAAAAACCAACGCTTGTATTGAAACGTGATCGAAGGCTGGTCATAGACTTCAATACGTTAAATTTTTCTGATGCTCAATTGAAACTGGTTCGGCCATCTGATGCCCGACTTGACGAAGTCATTGAGGTTAGGAATTGCATTAGCGAAAAGGACATGTCTTCGATGGCTGCAGGGTATTATCGCGCCCGCTTGACCTGGAAATTCGAGGACAAAGAGTTTTTCATGGAATATGACGTTTTTGTCCCATGATTATAACTGCGTTGGTTCTGGGATTTGCGGGAAGTTTGCATTGCCTGACAATGTGCAGTCCTTTGGCAATGGCTGTCACTGCTTTTAAACCGAAAGCAGTCGTCAATCGTGCGTTGTATAACACTGGAAGGATCGTGATGTACGGGGTTCAAGGCGCTGTTGTGGCATCTGTTGGTCTTGTATTTCCGTTCGTACGTTTTCAAAATCTTTTCTCCGTTGCGCTCGGACTCGTCCTCATTGCGTTATCGTTGACGGGAATGTCGGTATTACGAATGCCATTCGTCACGGCAACGATTAGGAAGATCAGCAATAATATCAAGGGCTGGTTTGGAAAATTTCTTTCGAAGAAAACCTACAGTTCAGTTTTCGTGCTCGGATCGCTCAATGGTTTGCTGCCATGTGGTTTGACATTTGTTGCACTCACTTATTGCCTCGCGCTCGCTGGTCCGGTCGATGGTTCAAGTTTTATGTTTTGGTTCGGCATCGGTACACTTCCCGTGATGATGGGATTTACCTCTGTATTTTCATGGACGACTAAGCGTTTGCGGCTGGATGTTCGCAAAGTCACTGCGGGCATGCTTATGCTTTCGGGTATCTTGTTGGTGGCAAGGGTTTACGTGACAGAGGTCAGGCATGCACAATCTTTTCGATCGGGTTTGATGGAAGTAGTGTTGTGTAAATAATGTTCGTTTATCGCGCTACATTCCAGCGCACAACTTTCTCAAGCTTCTGCGGAGATTTGATGCGGATCTTTCCGCTCTCGATATCGATCAATCCTTCGTCTTTGAAATCTGACAGAACACGGATTACCGATTCTGACGCGGTGCCCACCATTTTCGCAAGATCGTCTCGTGAGATCTGAATATTTTCTTTCGCGTCTTTCAATTGGGTGACTTTCAAAAGTGCTTCCGCAGTTCGCTGGCGTACGGAGTTGTAAGCCAGATTCAGTAGCTGACTTTCTTTCTCTGCCACTTTTTTACAAAGCAATGAAATGAATGTTGTGGAAACGGATGGCGTTTGCAGCAACGTCAGGAAATCGTGCCTGGGAATAATAGTGAGCTCCGAATCTTGCAGCGCAACTGCCGATTCCTGGTAAGGGAGATTTTCAAGGATCGGCTCGTATCCGAAGAAATCGTTCTCGTTGACAATCGCGGTGATGAGCTCTTTACCTTCCGGATGTGACTTGTAGATCTTGACATTTCCCGAACGCACGAAGAATACGTTCATGGGTGTATCGCCTTCCGAAAAGATCTCGCCCTTCTTTTTATATGCCCTGACCCTTTTGTCTTTGCCAAGATCTTTTATACTCAATACTTTCCCAGCGTCAGCCAGGAAATTATCCACACCTTCAGGGGAACTTTCGTAACGATTTGCCTGCAATTCACTTTTTCGCAAGCGTGCTTCTACGGCATTGAGCAGATCGGTGTCGTCAAATGGCTTGGTCAGATAGTCGTCAGCTCCCAGATTCATGCCTTTGCGGATGTCGGTTTTTTCGGTTTTAGCGGTGAGAAATATGAAAGGTATTGTCGAAGTGTTCGTTTTTTTATTCAGGATGTGAAGCACACCGTAACCATCCAGTTCTGGCATCATGATATCGCATATAATGAGATCGGGATTTTCTTTTTGCGCAAGCTCAACTCCGACCTTGCCATTGGGCGCGGTTATGACAGTGTATCCAGCGAGTTCCAGGATCTCCCCGGTGTTTTCGCGGACCTCATTATTGTCTTCAATCAACAGTATTTTTTTTGCTTTGCTCATAAGTGCGGAATGCTGATGGTGAATGTGCTGCCTTTACCTGATTCGCTTGCAAAGGTTATTTCACCTTGAAGCAGATCCACGTAGCGTTTTACAATATTCAGTCCGAGGCCGGTACCTTGAACATTGCCTGAATTACTGGCGCGGAAAAATCGATCGAACAAATGTTTTTGATCTTCGATGGGAATACCTATGCCTTTATCGGTAATGCTGAACACAGACTTATTTTCGCTTCTGTCACAACTCAGCGTAATTGCGCTGTCGGTATCGGAGTATTTGCTTGAGTTGGAGATCAGGTTGAACATGATATTCCTGAGAATGCGTGGGTCCGTTGTAAGATTGTGTGTTTTCGAATCGTACTTGATCGAAAGCGACTGCCCTTCCTTGAGAAACGAGCCGACTTCCTCTTTGATCTCGTGGAAAAAATATTCCAGATCCACAGTTTCTATATTGATCTCTACTTTGCCTTCTTCCAGCCGTCCCAGGGAGAGAAAATCGTTGAGGATCATGGTGAGGTGGTTCACTGATGATTTGATGCGCGCCACATGTTTGTCCAGTTTTTCCAGGTCACCTTTGTCTTTATATTGTTGGATGAGCGATGCCGAACTCAAGACGGTGCTCAATGGAGTACGGAATTCGTGCGAAGCGATCGAGACGAACTTTGTTTTCAGCTCGTTGAGCTCGCGCTCTTTCTCCAAGGATTTTCTCGCTTCTTCCTCGGCCTTCTTGCGTTCCGAAATTTCCTGCTCCAGTTTATTGATCGTATGATTCAGGGCCTCGGTTCGCATTTCAACTTTTCGTTCGAGCTCTGCTGCATACACGATGAGCTGCTCTTCACTTCGCTTGAGCGCTTCTTCTGCTTTTTTGCGTTGGGAGATGTCGCTGATGAATGCCATCACCAGCAATTGGCCTTTAACTTGCGTATAAGACAAACTGATCTCCACCGGAAACTCGCTTCCATCTTTTCTCAACGCGGTGAGATCGCGACCGAATCCCATGCGCCTTGGATGCGGATCGGCATTGAACGCATGGCGAAAATTAACGTGGCCTCGCCTGTAACGCTCCGGGAGCAGCATTTCCAGCATCATACCATTGAGTTCATTGTGGGTATAACCAAAGAGGTCTTCGGCAACAGGGTTGGCAATGGCAATTTTTCCACCTTCGTCAACCATGATGATCCCCTCAGACATACTCTGGAAGATCTCCCGATATGCTTCATTGGTTATTAGGGTATGATCCATACGCTGTGAAATAATGCATTTTCGCGAATTTACTCAACTGACAAATATGACAAAAGTCAGGCTTTGTGATGATTGAAATCGCATGGTGTGCACGTACTGGCTGATATTTTTGAATCAGTTAAGGGCATTGTTGCTTTTTGTTTATGACCAATGAAATATTATGCACCATCGATTTTTCCGAATCCTCCAAGGGGGCGCTGAAATGGGCGGTGGCGCTGGCAAAAACGTTAAACGCAAACCTGACTGTCCTTCATACCTACCGGCTGTTGCCTTCGAGGAACGATGAGGCTATTGAGCTGAAGAAGAAAATGGAAAGAGATTTCCTCGACCGTTTTCGTGCGCTGGAAACCGAACTTCTGATCGATCGGGGCGTGACTTATAAATTCAAGTCAGAGGTCGGGTTTGTTTCTAATCGTGTGAAAGAATATTCCAGGTCGGGAAGGGTCGGAATGTTGGTAATGGGCAATACGATGAATTCGAAAAGCAATGAGTCATTTGACGAACTCGCGCAAACCTTAGATATACCGTTAGTCATTGTTCCCTAAATATCAAACCATGAAAAAAATTCTTGTACCTACCGATTTTTCGAAGCCAGCTGAATGGGCGCTCGAAGTTGCAATTGACGTTGCCGCCAAGGCGAAAGCGCATCTTGTTCTGCTTCATGTAGTCGAACAACCAACGGAGGGCTCCTTCAATGTAGAGGGAGAAATCGGTCAAGATACGGATTGGGAGGAGCGGATTTTCACTACTAAACTTATCGAGCGGAGTCGACAGTTGTTGAGGGATCGCGCTGCACTTGTTGAACGCGAGGGAATTCCTTTAACTATTGAAATGCGCCTTGGCAACCCGTATCATGGCATTCATCACGTTACCACCGAGCATGATGTAGACCTGGTGGTGATGGGAAGCACGGGTGCAAGCCGCCTGGAAGACGTTTTACTTGGATCTACTACCGACCGTGTTGTTCGATATTCTAAATGTCCGGTGTTAACGATCCATCAAAAGCCTTCAACGCGCAATTTCTCGCATATTGTTTTTGCAACATGCCTCAATGAAAATGAGAAGCAGTTTGCCGATGTTGTAAAGAATACACAGCAGATGTACGGATCGACCGTCCACCTCGTGCGGATCAACACGCCCATGAACTTTCAAGCTGACCACGAAGTAAAGGAGCTTATGCGTGCTTTTGCCGCGAAGCTGCGCCTTCAGAATTGTACGCTTAACGTCTTCAGCGATCGCAGTGAGGAAGAGGGTATCAGGCATTTTGCGGCTTCCATCAATGCAGATCTTATCGCTATGGCTACGCATGGTCGCACGGGAGTTGCACACGCTTTACTCGGAAGCATTGCAGAGGATGTTGTAAGCCATGCAAGCCGGCCCGTGCTCACGTATGTGACTCGAGCAAACTAACCAGTCGCTCTTATTTACTTCCGAATTTCTTAGCAGGTGTTTTGCGCTTGGGCTCGTATTTTACTTCGTGCTTTTGTGATTGATTGACGTATGACCGATCTTTTGGTCCGCGCTTCTTCTCATCTTTCTTTTCCATAGCTTTTATAGTTTTGAATTTACTTCAGCGATATTTTTGTGCCTGACTACGAGTCACCTGTTTGGTCGTCTGGCGCATCGACTGGCTTGGATTGAGGTGAACCTTTTTCACGAAGAAAGATAGACAGGACGATGATCGACCCGATCGATAAAAACTCGCTCTCCCAGTTTTGAAACGACTCGAACCAGAATCGCGAGTTGGATAAGTATTCCGATGCGCTTTCCATGGGTCTGCCCTTCAATGATTGTTCCTCATTGTAATCTTTGAGGCTGCCGTACCAATGCAATACAAAAGACATTAGAAATAACATCGCGAAAGCAAGCAACATCGAATGGTTGTATAGGCGAAGGATCCATCCGCCTTTCTTCACCGGCCACGGAGCGTCTGGTTTAGATGGATCAGGTTCTTTGTCCACGTCTTCTTCTTTGTCAGGATCTTTTGATTCGGAAGAGCCTTTTTGATAGAGAAACACGCTCAAGACGAGGAAGAGCGCCATCTGCAGGAATTCACTTTCCCAATTCTCAAATGTTGCTTGAAAAAAGTGACCTGAAGTAAGGTATGCGCTGATCGACAGTATTTGGCCGCCTTCCTCGATCATCTGCTGGTTGTGTTGCTGATGACCGGTTATTATTTGGCCGCCCAGCGAAAGTAAAAACAGCAGTAAAAATATTAACGATAACCCGTTGTTTTTAAAAAATTTCATATCACAAGAGAAAACAAAATAGATGCCTGCACGATAAAACATGATAAGGGCTGCTCAATTGTTATCTTTGATAAGCATTAGTGCAGAATATGTCCATAATAAGATTCGGCTTCTGACTAATATCACCTGCTACTTGTCATTATTCACTTATACTTTCAATGGCTTCACTCGCACACCCTTCGCGCCTCGAATCAGCTGACGTCTATCGCGGCTTCGTTATGCTTTTAATGATGGCCGAAACGCTATCATTCGAGTCGGTCTCACGTGCATTGCCGGATAGCGGCTTTTGGAAGTTTTTGTCGTTTCATCAAAGTCATGTCGAGTGGGTGGGATGTTCACTGCATGATATGATCCAACCTTCGTTTTCGTTTCTGGTTGGCGTTGTGCTTCCTTATTCGATCGCGTCAAATGTTGCAAAGGGAATGTCGAAGAATGAAATGCTCATCAAGGCTTTGAAACGTTCGTTGATCCTTATTCTCCTTGGAATATTTCTGCGCTCGATGCACGCCAGGCAAACTTACTTTACATTTGAAGATACATTGACCCAGATTGGCCTGGGCTACACTTTCCTTTTTCTGCTCGGCTTTTCGTCCACGCGAGCGCAACTCATTTCACTTGCTGCGATACTGCTTGGCTATTGGCTGGCATTTGCGCTCTATCCGCCTCCCGATCCGTCATTCGATTATGATGCCGCGGGAGTTTCGCCTGACTGGGCTTACAACCTCCACGGATTTGCGGCTCATTGGAACAAAAACACCAACCTTGCGTGGGCATTCGATCGTTGGTTTCTTAATTTATTTCCTCGGGAAAGCGAATTCTTTTTTAACTATGGTGGATATCAAACGTTGAGCTTCATTCCGACTCTGGGAACAATGATCCTGGGACTTCTTGCGGGTGGCGTATTCAGGTCGGAGCGTTTACCACAGGAAAAACTTCGTGTGTTTTTGATTGCGGGACCGGTGCTGATCATCGCAGCCCTGATCCTGAATTTTACGGGCATCAACCCAATCGTTAAAAGAATTTGGACACCTGCATGGACGCTCTTCAGTGGTGGCATCTGCTTTTTATTTCTGGCATTCTTTTACCGGGTCATTGACATAACACAAAAAAAACGCTGGGCTTTCGTGCTGAAAGTGATCGGGATGAATTCGATCGCAGCTTATGTGCTTGCCGATGGATTCGGAGGCTTCATATCGAAGTCACTCTATATTCATCTGGGTGAAAACTTCGATCAGCTTCTGGGTGTTCCTTATGAAACATTAGTGAAGGGGATGCTGGTGCTTACGGTAGAGTGGATTATTCTTTATTGGATGTATAAACGGAAATTGTTTCTGCGAATTTAGAGGCTGCGAGGGAGCCACGAAGCTGACTCGTGGCTATTGACGATCAGAGGTCCAAGATTTCGAAAAAATTATATAAGAGGATAAACGCGGTATTTGGCACCCAGTAGTGTCCGGAGAAATTTTAGAATCGAAAAAAACCTCGAATTTGGTTTAGGCTACAGCCTTTTAGAGCATTTGCGAAAAGAGCCTCATCTGCATTTTGCATTTCTATCTTCCGGTATGCTTCAGGAGGACCTAAGC
>CBHROW010000021.1:0-25990 GCA_966080355.1 uncultured Chryseosolibacter sp. | reverse complement strand
CTGGGCCGCGGTGCAAGATAATTTGGCGCGTTGATTACAGAATTGTTAGTGTTCTTCATATAACCTGCGGCCCTGTTCGGAACTATTGTTTCCAGCGATGTTGTCCGGGTATTGTCCAGCTTGAGCGGATCAAAAATATATTTCCCCATATAATCTGAAAAAGGCAAACCTGAAGTGATCCTGATGATGTCAGCCAACACAAAATAACCGAAGTTGCTGTACTCAAACTTCGTTCCTGGCTGAAACCGCAAACTATCCTTGAATGCATCTTTGATATAAACAGAATCAGCTTGCTCTTTCATTCCATCGAACCCCGGAGGTTCCACTGGCAATCCGGAAGTATGATTGAGTAAATGGCGAACAGTAACAGCGCTCCATTTTGCCGGTGCGGCTTTAATGAATTTTGTTACCGGATCAGATACTTTTAATCTTCCTTGCTGCACCAATGCCATGATAGCAACGGCAACAAATTGTTTGCTGAGCGAAGCTATTTTGTAAACCGTCTTTTCGGATGCAGGAACATTCAATTCAATATTCGCCTGTCCATAGCCTTGGGCCTTGACTATTTTACCATTTTTTATAACTCCGATTGAAAGCCCGATGATATCCTGATCTTTCATTTGGTTAGCGATGAAAACATCAATGCTATCTCGTTGTGCAACCGTAGCAAAAGACAAAAAAGTGAGTGCCAGTGATAAGAGGAAAACAAACCGTCTCATGAGATTGAACTTATTGAGTGAGGAATTTTAATCAAGTATTAAAGCAGTCACTTTTTAGAAGACCGTTCATTCACCTCGTCCCAATAATGCATCCACCTCGTCCTGATCTCCGGTTCTGTTGCACCTGTGTCGTACGCAGGTGAAGTCACTTCCAGAATGCGCTCAACGTTGACGAGCACAACATGTTTCACGGTGTATTTACGTGCTGCTTCTCCGTATGACGCCACGATCGCATCGAAAACATCGCCTTCCAAAATGACCTCAGCAGTTCCTTTGAACCGATATCCCTTACGCGCGAAAATATCAACGACATTGATTTCAACAGCGGGATTGAGCTTCAGATTGTTGACCGTTCCTGGCGAGTTGATATCCAGGAAAACAAGTTGATGGTCACGCCAAACGCTCACGGTACCTTTGGGAGAGAGATTAGGTGTTCCGTCAGGGCAAACAGTTGCAATAAAACCGAGCTTCTGCAGCTTGACGAAATTTTGAATTTCCGCGGACAATGCAGCCATAGAGAAATATACGCATAAAACGATGTGATTGAATCGAAGTTGATTTTTTTATACCTTGATCGGTTTCCAATTCTTGAATGGCCGAGTTACTTCCTTCCACCAGGCATATCGTTGCGCGCATCGAAGACGCAATAGCGCAGGCACGCGAATTTGTTTACATTCTCTCGCCAAACATTTGCTCGTTGCAAGGGCAGATGCCTTCGAATCTCGCAGAGGTCGTGAGGCTAGGAGCGAAAGTTGTTTTGATCTATCGCAACACTTCGATCGCCCATGAAAGTATTGAAACGTGGCAGGCGAGTCGCACGAGTCTCTTTCATAACGCGAACATCAATACTTCAATTTTGCTCACCGAAAAAGAAGCGGTAATAAGTTCATTCAATCCATTTGTTGATCCTGTTCCTGACGTGATTGAATTCGGAACGTACTTTCGAAAAGCATATGCTGCCGAGATGCACGCACACCTGCTGCAGGAATTTCGAAAGATTTGGTCGGATTCGGTGCGAATGGTTTTTCACGAGAACACGCTCATTTCCCAGGAAGCATGGGTTGCCAGCATGCCGAAAGAACCTGAAGTGAAAGCGGTCAAGCCGGGAGATCCGGTGCTGATGTCGACCAAACGTTTGACAGTAAAAGAAAAGCAGGATGTTGTTCTCAAAGTATTTAAACGCGAACATCCTGATTGCACGATCAAAGTCGAAGATGCAGAACGAATAAGAATTTATGGCCGTGGAATGGTACTCTCACTTTCCAACGAACGCGTTGATCTCATCTTCGTTCACTACGAAACTTATCAGGCGCGTACCGAGGAAGTGAAATCGTTCATCACCGCACGTCATCCTGATCTGAAGTTCTGGTTCCAATACAACCGCATCAACATGCAGCTGCAGTATGAAAAAGAAATCAACGATGTATTTTTCACGGTGAGAGAGTGTGTAAGTGCTTTCGCACTTGCTTAAACGCAAAGGCGCTATGGGCGCAAAGGCTCCCAAAGACTTATTAAGTTCCTTTGCGAAACCTTGCGGCTTTGCGTTGAAATGGTTTACTGAAATCTTAGCTCCCGCACTTGAATCCCTTCCAAAAATCCCGCATGTCGGCCCAAATGGCATGGCTTTTCTGTTGAGGCGACACCGCGAAGAAGAACGCTTTCTTTCCGTTGGTATCACAAACTTTTACTGAGACCTCGATATTGAGCCTCATCGGTTTTTGTCGCATATAGTTGAGCATACTCACGGTGGCGCTAAAAGACGAACCACTACCCGCCTGAACTTGCGCCACAGTCGGAACAATTTTCGACTTAGGAATTTTCCGGCTTGTGATGTTCCTGCTCACCAGTCCCCCGTAATATTCTTCGAGGTAGGCCTTCAATGATTTCGCATCCAGCTTCGAATCTTTATCGACCCACCAAATGAAACAGTATGACCAATGTTGAACGCTGGTTGTGTCGCCCCAACCGGGGGAAAACCGTAACTCCTCCTGACCTTTGAAAGGTATATGAGGTGCAAATTCGATAGGGATGGGAAATACTTCAACGCCCCAGTCCTTTCGTTCGGGCAAAACGTGGTCCTGACCGAAAACAGAAAATGAAAGTGTAACAAAAGAAATGAGAACGAGGATCTTTTTCATGCAACGTGGGTTTGGTTCTTAATTAACGTTAATTTATTAAATTAATAGTATTGTCTATGCTATCAAAGATCAACGTTCTATGAAGCCTCTTATTGCAGCATTTTGTTTGGTGAACGTGACAAGTTTTGCACAAGTCACGCTCGAGACAGCTAACGAAAAGTTAGTGCACAAATATCACATCGGAACGTACAGCTATCACGCTGATTTTATCGGGCATAAAACATATGGGGCTCCGCTCATTCAAACGGCCGATGGTGGGGCCGCAGCGTTTGGAGACGGTGATGAAGGCATCATGCTGGCAAAGCTCGACAAGACCGGCAAAGAACAATTCAAGAAAGTTATTCAAGGCAAAGGCGATGAGTCTGAATCTCAAAGTGTAGTTGAAGACAAGGCAGGAAATTTTTATGTCTTCATCCTGACGTACGATCACGCAAAATACCGGGGTGGTACCGAACGCGTGCTCATGTTCAATAGAACGGGAACTCTCGCGTGGGATAAATATCTGGGAAGTTTTGAATTGCCCGATAACCCGACCGTCTCATACATTCGTGCATTGGCCGATGGGCGCATCCTTCTGCGCGGGCATATCGTCAAAGAAAAACCTGAAGAAGGAAAAGATCCCGTTTATAGATTTTGGGAAGCGTGGCTCGATAAGACCGGAAAAGTCACCCAACAGGTTGGCGAAACGATCGATTGGACGGAAACCGCAAAATGGCAGAGTAGGTTGAAACCAGAATAAGCTATTGGTTGTAGGCCCTTGGCGGTGTGAGGGCTATCAACACCATACGCATATAAAATCATTCAGCAACGGCTACTGGGACAACGGCAACTCATTCGCTTCGCAGCGACTTCACCGGGTTGGTGGTTGCAGCCTTCAACGCCTGGGTCATTGCGATCATAATAGTAATGATAAGCGAGACCAATCCAGCCACCGGGAAAACCCACAACGGCATGGCTATGCGTATCTGGTATTGTTGCAGGAAATCGGTGGCGGCCCACCACGCAAAAGGAACGGAAAGCACAAAAGCGATCAACACCATCTTCGAAAACTCTTTGCTCAGCAACACCAGTACACTTGCCACGGACGCTCCCAGGACTTTGCGTATACCAATTTCTTTTGTTCGTTGTTCGGCTGTGAATGCTGCCATTCCGAAAAGACCGAGCGCGGTAATGAAGATTGCAAGCATAGCGAACGTCCCCGACAGCCTGCTCGTCATTTCGATGGTACTGAATTTTTGATCAAATTCCACATCTGCAAAACGATACTCGAACGGATAATCCGGGCTGTACTTTTTGAAGACATCTTCAATTTTTTTAACGGCTTCCGGCAAGTCGTTTGATTTCGGCACACGGATCGTGATGGTTGTTGACCAGGTCGGATCCATCGTCATCACAAGTGGTTGAATCTCTCTTGACCCCGAGCCCATCAGCACGTTGTCCATCACTCCGATGATCGTCCATTGCTGCTCCCACATTTCTATCTTTTGGCCGATAGGATTTGCAAGGTTCATGGCTTCCAGCGCCACTTTATTGATCAGGATGGCCGCTGTGTCACTTTTGAACTCAGGAGAGAAATCGCGGCCCTCGAGCAGCTTGATCCCGAGTGTCATGGCATAGTCGTATTCAGTGGCGATGTTCGTGGCTTCGAGATGCTGATTGGGCAGCATACCCGGCCAGCTGATCTTGCTCGAAGCGAAGATCCGCGTTACGGGACTGTTTGACTTTGTGACAGCGGTGGCAGCTCCACTCGAAACAAGTTCCTCTTTGATCGCGCGATAATTTTTTTCAATATCAACATTGCTCCACAGCAGCATCAGATTCTCGCGATCGTAGCCAGCTTCACGGTCTTTCAAATGATTGATCTGCAGGTACACGATCGTTGTTCCGATGATCAACATGATCGCGAATGCGTTTTGTACAACCACCAGGATCTGTCTTGGCGAATTTCCTTTTCTTTCAGGTGAGCTGTTGCCTTTGAGAATTTTAGCAGGTCTGAATGACGAGAGATATAGTGCCGGATAACTGCCCGCAAGGATTCCCGTGATGGCGATCAAACCGATCGCAAAGATCCAGAAGCCAGGTGTAGCATAAGGCATTGTCAGCGTTTTGTCGATGAGTGAATTGTAAACCGGCAGAGCGATCTCTACCAGCACGATACCGAGCAATAATGAAAGCGTTGCCATAACGATCGACTCGCCCATGAACTGCATGATCAATTGTTTGCGCGAAGATCCTACAGACTTACGAACGCCCACTTCACGTGCACGATGTTGTGAGCGCGCTGTCGCGAGGTTCATGAAGTTGATACACGCCATCAGCAGAATAAACCCACCGATGCATGAGAACATGATCACATAGTCGATCAACCCACCAGCTTCTTTTCCGTTCTCGAAATTGTTGTACAACCTCCAGCGACTCATCGGATGCAGAAAGAGTTCCGATTGCGCTGTGTTGTTGCTTTTTTCCTTGATCAGGTTTTTGATTGACTTGTCGACATCCTCCTTGGTTGCTCCAGCTTGCAACTGCACATATATATTGAATGAGTTGTTTGTCCAGTTCTCCTGCGCATACATCAGCCATGGCGCGGTTCGCTCGAAATATTTGAATGAAAGTAAAAAGGAAGGATTGAACGAGCTATTGAGTGGCGCATCCTCAATGACCGCGGTAATTTTAAGGTCTTCAGGATTTTCAATTTTAACAGTCAGCATCTTTCCAACCACATCATCAGTTCCAAACAAAGCTATAGCCGTAGATTTGGTGAGTACGATAGACATCATGTCATTGAGTGCGGTCTCGCGATCGCCATGTACAATTCGAAAATCGAACATCGTGAGAAACGACTCGCTCACATCAAGTCCCGACTTGCGCAACTTCTTGTCGCCAACAGAAAGCAATGCCGATTGCGGGATCGTAATTGCCATACGCTTCACGCGACTGTCCTGAAGCATATAGTCTTTCAATGGATATGGAGATAGCGACCCGGTGATCACGCCATTGTCTGCATTGATATTGACCTTGACGAGGTGTATCGACTCGTAATTCGAAAACGATGTATTGAAAGTTATTTCGTCATGAACCCAAAGAAGAATGAGGATGGTACATGCGATGCCGATGGAAAGTCCGGCAAGGTTGATGAACGAGTATGCGAGGTTGCGCTGCAGCGAACGGATTGCGATGTTGAAATAGTTGCGTAACATGATCAAGGTTTGGTCGTTCTGTCAATTCAAATTCGAGGCCAGTCGAAAATCACGTAATGCAAGGTAGTTTCCAAGTTAGGAATTGAGTGGATCGGTCGGCAATGACCAATAGTGATCGTTTACGGGCAGTGACTAGCAAGTGCCGGGTGCTGGGTCGCCAGGTACCGGAACCTCACTCAAAAAATGTGCGATGAAATAAGGAGCAGCAGATGATACGTAATTAACTGGACAATCCCGGACAAAGCTGAAAGTCGAAGGCTAAAAGCTAGAGTTAATTCCTCGTAAAGGCGGCTAGCAGTTGCATAGTAAGTCGGGGCCGCTCTTCAAGCCATACGCAGTGGCTTAGCAAAAAGCAGAAAACCGGAAAGCTAAATGCCTGAGTTTTCAAGTTCGAAGTTGAACTCAGCCATTGGCACTCGTAAGTCAACTTGAATTTTCTGGCGAACAGGTGATATGTCGATATAAACAATTCGTTAAAAACACCGATCTGGAGTTACACATAGCCACACTGCGTGTCAGGCTTTCAGCTTTTTGCTTTCTGCTTTCTGCTCAAAACGGTAGCCCTCCGGAAAATCTCTGGGTCCTTCGACTTTTAGCTTTGAGCTTTCAATGATCAAAATACCTGTCATAGTTCGAGCGTGTCGTGATACCGACAATACCTTCGTAGATTCCACCGATATTGCCCATGTCTTCTACAAGCACTTCAATGGTGTTTGTGGCATTTCGCTTCAACAGATCTGCAGGAATATCATACACCCGGTTTTGTTCGAATGAGCCGCTCGATCCATAGGGGCGATTGTCTTTGGTTGAGCCGATCAGTTTTCCGTTGATATAAACTTTGTCGAAGTCGTCAATTTTGCCGAGCAATACAACCAATGGCTCCTTTGTAAAACCTGCCGGAACATTGAATGTACGCTTGTACCATGCAAATCCATCATATCGTGAATAGCCTTGATGTTCCCACGCGCCCGGCACCATGATCTTATCCCACTCCTGCGGATCACTTATCGTCTCGCCCTTGTGAACTCGCGCGAACGACCAGATTCCCTGAAGGTCGATCAGCAAACGCGCGCCTTCCGACATGCTGAAGATGCCGATCGTTCCGTCTACAATCCCACCTCTGCTCATACCATCGAACACCCGGACGGCCAGTGTATTCATTCCTGCGAAGTTGATGAATGTATTCGGCAGCACATACTTGCGTTCATTGTTGTACGCAGTCTTAAATTTCGGTGGACATTGTCCGGAAAATCCGATAAGCCTTTCATTCAGATAAACTTCATCAGCATCATCAATGAATCCGAGGTTTACATAGTATATACCGTCTTTATCAAGTTTTTTTCCATCGAACTTGATGCGGTACCACGCAAAGCCATCGTACCCGTTGAACCCCTCATCTTCCCAAGCTGCCGGAACATGAATCGATTCCCAATCCGAGTCGTCCAGATCTTTCGCTGCCCAGCCATTCTCATCACCCACATGAAATTTCCATCGGCCGTTGAGGTTGATGACCTGAGCAATTGCCGGAGTGGATGCGAGTATTACGAGTACTATTAATGTATTGATCGGTTTCAAAGCAATTCCTTCATTTAAACAAAAGTACGAATGTTTGAAGAAAGGTGAATGCATCTCATCCACCTCCTCCAAACTAACCCAAACTAGTAAACCGTACTAGTTGTTCGCTCTAACCAACACGTGGTTATATGTCGTTTTCTCCAGGTAGGGAGTGAAGTGGATCTTGTCTTCAGATGGGATTACGTGATAAGTCAACACCATTTGAGGAGAAGACACTTCGATATAAAAATCCTTGCGTTTGAATGCGCTCACATCATACAGTTTTGAAATTCCTTTCGAATATTTTCCCTTGATCTTGTCGGTCTTCACGAGCTCTCCGTTGTGCAGGAATTTTACTTCAAGGCCCTGAGTGTCCATTGCGTAGAGCAACTTGATCACGCTGTGGTTCGATGTAGGAAGGATCTTTACGCGTGCTTCAGTTTGCGCATTTGCTGATACAAAACCGGTACGAATCTCTATGGCTTTTTTAAAAATTTTCTTTTTAATATTGTTAATATTTTTTTTTTTTTTTATTCTAAATAACACTTTAAATAACGGCCGGGGTATTGCCACAGATGTCATAGGGTGGTAAAGGATTGTAACAAATTGTAACAAGTAGGCGATGGCTATTGGCTATCGCTATGGCTTTTGTGTGCGGCTGCAAAAAGCAGCTATTTTATCTGGAGTTTAAAGGCAAGAGAATATCGGGATATTGGAAAGAAGGGCAACCCGGTTGGTTCTGCATTTTGCCATGGCCACAGCCAAAAGCCATAGCTGTTAGACGACCATTTTGTAGCCAGAACCATGCACTGTAATGATCACCTTGGGTGCGTTAGGGTTGGCTTCAACCTTCTGGCGAAGGCGCGCAATGAAATTATCAACGGTACGGGTAGTGATCGACTCTTCATATCCCCAGACTTTCTCGAGGAGGTTATCGCGACTGATCACAGCATTACGGTGGTGATATAAATGCTGAAGAATTTCAAACTCCTTGTGCGACAGCTTTACTTCCTCATTTGCAGATGTAGCGTAAAATGCCTTGAAATCGATCTGAATTTTCCCGATCGAAACTTTTTCTCCATGCTCTGTCGAAGAGGGTGCTCGTCTGAGAATCGCTTTCACACGGGCAAGTAACTCGCGAACACTGAATGGCTTGGTGATATAATCGTCAGCACCGAGTTCGAGGCCAAGCACTTTGTCGATCTCTTCACCTCGCGCTGTCAGCAAGATGATCGGAGTGTTGATACCGGCCGCACGCGCAGCCTTACATACATCAAAGCCGGAAAGCTTCGGCAACATCACATCAAGGAGAATCAAATCAAACTTGCCCGTCTTGATCTTGTAAAGTCCCGACTCGCCATCACCGGCAACTTCAACCTGATAGCTTTCCATCTCGAGGTTGTCGCGAAGGCCAAGCTGCATCGCGGGTTCATCTTCAATGATCAGAATATTTGCCATGGTGACTATGCTAACGGAAAATACAGGGTAAATGTTGACCCAGCTCCCGGGCTGCTTTCAACCTGGATGTCGCCTTTCTGCGATTCCATCAACTGCTTCACCAGAGAGAGACCAAGTCCGGTTCCCCGTGTTCTGGCAAGATTTCCTTTCGGCACTCGATAAAATTTATCGAAGATATGTTTTTGATCTTTGCTACTGATTCCCACACCCGAGTCCTTCACCGACACGAAGCCCCAACCATTTTGCCTTCCGGTAAAGATCTCGATCCGCTTTACATCTTCACTGTACTTCACCGCGTTGTCAATGAGATTGATCACTGACTCGATCAGCGCTTCCCGGTCGGCATGGACAACAACTTCATCACCAGCTTTCAGCGCATATTCAAATCCTTTGTTCTTCAGGTGAAAATCATAGGTATTGAGAATGCTTTTGATCTCTGCATTGAGCTTGAGTGCTTCAATATGAAAATTCTTTTTCTTCGCCTCAGTCTGACTGAAATTGAGAATTTTGTTCACAATGCCGGTAAGGCGCTGTGATTCTTTGCTGAGAATCCGATAGTATTCTTGCTTTTTGTCTTCCGTTGGTACGCGGTTCATCTCTAGCGTCTCGGCAAACATACTGATAAGTGCAAGCGGAGTTCTGATCTCGTGTGAAACATTCGAAACAAAGTCAGCCTTGTTTTGGGCCAGATCGACTTCCTTTTTAAGATTCCGATATACGAGAACTACGGCCACGATGAGAATGATATCCAGGCCGCCTAGCAACATGAGATTGATCCGTGTGCGTTCGCGAACGATCTGCTTGAGGCTGTTCTGGCTCGTGCGAATGCCAAGTGCGTAGTCGGGAAGGATCCAGAGGTCCTTCGTAAGGGCTTCGGCTGGCGATGAATTTACAACCTCACCGTTCGCTAGGGTTGAATATATCGCTGCGTTGTTCGTCTTGTGAATAACACTAAGTATGAATTGATCGGCTGCGATAGTTTGAAGTCTCGGGCCCACAATGTCTTCAACGAACAGTTCGGGGTCAATGACAATGGCCGCGATGATGAAACGTTTTTCAGCTGGCAGAATAAAGATCAGTGCCCGGGCATTTACCGAATCACTGGGAACAGAAAGACTCTCGAGTTTTTGAAAACCACTTCTGCGATAGCCGATCATCTGGTTGATCAGCTCCCGTGCGTTGCCAATGGCAGCTTCCGTAACCGCACGAAGTCCATCGGAGGGCTCGACCGAATACCACGATGATTGAGGCTTCCATTCTGCCGAGTCGATCACGGAGACCGCAAGGATCGAAGCGTTCAGGTTGAGCAGGTCGTGTATTTTCGCAGGAGGTGCATTGTTCCATGTTTTTTCCTCGAGACCGTCTGCAACGCGCGTTGTCCATCGCGAAACAATGTCATCGGAGTACTGATTCACCGAAAAGAGAATCGCCTCAAGCTGTTTGCTATAGATCTGCTCGATCATTTTTTCATCATCATCGAGCGATGAAAACTCATAAACGGAAAAGAACAGCGCTGGCAGCAAAAACACCAGTGCGAGTAACAATGCGATCCGCTGAGTTGATTTCATAAGTTTAGCGCAAAGGACACGAAGACACTAAGGTACGCGAAGAAATTCTAAATCTCAGGGAGTGTTACATGGAACGTTGTGCCTTCACCCAGCTTGGTATGAACAAAGATTTGTCCCTGAAGACCTTCAACTTGAGTTTTCACGAGATACAAACCAAGGCCTTTTCCCGGCACGTGTGTGTGAAGTCTTTTGTACAAGTTGAAGATCTCGCCAAGGCGTTCCTGAGGCAAGTCGATGCCGAGTCCGTTGTCGCTCACTTCAATCCGGACCTGATCCCTGTCGCGGGCAATTGACAACCGGATCTCGCTCGGCCGTTCGGGATTTCTGTACTTGAGGGCGTTGGATATAAGATTATAAAGAATGCTTTGAATGTAGCTCTTGACTGACACCATTTCTTCCACCTGAAGGTTGGTATGGATGTTCGCCTGGGCGCGCTTGATCTCGTCTGTCAGGTCGGAGATGATATGTTTCACAACATGTCGCACATCCACTCGCTCCAAAATCGTATCGAGCCCTTTGCGAATGGCGATAATCTGGCTGAGGTCGTGAATAATCTGGTCCACGCCTTGCGCTGATTCCTTGAGGTGATCGAGAAACAACTTCTGCTCGCCATCCGTCCTTTGGTCGATCTCTAACAGGTTCAGCAAGCCCATGATGCGTGCAACGGGTGCGCGCATGTTGTGAGAAACGATATAAGAAAATTGCTCGAGGTCATGATTCTGCCGGATGAGGTTTTTTACCGTCTCTTCGAGCTGCACGGTACGTTCCTGTACTTTTTGCTCGAGCTGAACATTGATGTTCTCGATCTTTTCTTTTTGCTCTTCCACAAGCTTTTTTTGCCGCTCCATGAGCTCGTGCGTAGTGCTCAGTTCCTCATGCTGTTGCTTGAGCTCCTCGTTCTGCAATTCGATCTCAGTGTTCTTGCTCACCAGCTCATAGGTGCGGGCCCTGACGTTTTCCTCAAGCCACGTATTTTGCTGCTCGATGAGGCGAATTTTTTCCTGCCGCTCTTTTTCGTGATTCACCCTGAACAGATTGATGCGATCAGCCAGTGCAGCAGTAATCAACAGCACTTCCACCAGCGTCCCGTAGAGCGCAGCGTTGTTGTTCAATGGCGTCAACGGAATCCACCGGTTTAGCGCGAAATTGAGAATAAGAATACTGATGAAGAACGCGCCCCATCCAATGACAAAAAAACGCGCCTGCATCACGTTGCGCTTGTACATCGCCAGCCCGACATAAAATAACCAAACGCACACCACCATTCCGATGTAGGCGCCACCGATGGCACTCAGGGCGTAAAACCCCGCAGCGCTCAGAACGACATTCGTGAGCGGCAATGCTATCAGCCAGCGCGAAATCAGATTCATCATCGGATCGCGCTGACGAAGTTCCAGGAACACCACAGTAAACAAAATGAAAAATATGTTGGAGATGCTCGCCACCGCAGGAACGAAGGGGCTGAGAAAATAAAGTCCACTGCCGAAAAGTGTAAATAGGTATCCCTTCAAAATTCCGTTGATCAGTATCTGAGCGAAGATGTGAAGACTATAGAGGATATAGATCGGCTCGCGGAAATAGAAAAAGATCACAATGTTAAGGATGGCGATAATAGTGAGCGCGCCAAAGTAAATTCCGTAAAGGAAATCGGTTTTGTGAGCCGACTGGATCACTGAGTTAAGATCCGTTGTAGCGATCGGAATGATCACACGCCTCGGATCATAAACGCGAACGTAGCACGTATAGTACTGGCCGAGAGGCGGGTTCGGCAGTTCAAATAGCCACACATTGAACTTGAGCTCATTCGCGTGCATCTTTCGCGTGAGGCCGGCTTCATCCTGTGCGATCACCTGCTCATGATCGACAACGTAAAAATCTATTTCATTCAGATTCGAATTCGCGATCTCGATATAATGATGCAAGCTGTCTGCTGATGAATAATCGAACCTGAGCCAACATGCTGCATTGGTCGGGCCAAGGTTTATCGTGGAATGAGGATAAGGTTGAAAGAGATCGTTCGCTTTTTTTGTGAGCAAAAAATTGATAGTCGCTCCACGACTGTCGTCCAGGTAGAATTCACAATGGTCTCCGATGAGGTGTTTTTTCTCCGCATGAACACGTAGGCCGGCCGGTTGGCCAAAAACGCCAGACGCGAACATACAGAACAGCAAAATTGCGTAGCAGTGGGGAAACACTTAGATCTAGATTACCAGGGTAAATTAGTCAAATCCGGTCGTAGCAGCCAGTTGTTTTGCCGGGGTAATCTTACCTGGCCATTGTGGGCGAGAAATGACGCGCTATTTCAGCCAGCTTTCGACTTCCTCCAGCGTAGGGTTCTGGACATCGAGTTTCAGCTTCTTGCGCATACCGCACACATCGTTGAAGAGCTTTGAAGCCTTCATTTCCTTCATTTGAGCTTTGGAGTTAATTCCAAGTTTTTGCAAGACGGGAATGAGGTCAGCGCGAACACCTTCGAGTTGATTGCCCGCGTTCGCGTTGCTGTGCGTATTGAGATCCTCTGCCTGCTCAGGTCGCATCTGCGGGAAGAACAACACATCCTGGATAGAAGGCGAGTTGGTCATGATCATTGACAGACGATCGATTCCAATACCCAGACCCGCTGTGGGCGGCATACCGTATTCAAGAGCACGAAGAAAATCTTCATCGAGCGTCATCGCTTCTTCATCGCCACGAAGACCGAGCTCGAGCTGATCTTCAAATCGCTTGCGCTGATCGATCGGGTCATTCAATTCAGAAAATGAGTTCGCAATCTCTTTGCTGTTGCAGATGGCCTCGAAGCGTTCTACTAGCCCGGGCTTTGAGCGATGCTTCTTCGCCAGCGGAGACATCTCAACCGGGTAGTCTGTGATGAATGTGGGTTGAATCAGGTTCGGCTCACATTTTTCACCGAAGATCTGGTCGATAAGCTTGCCTTTGCCCATCGTGTCATCAAATGGAACGTGCAAATCCTTACAGGTATTTCGCAGTTGCGCTTCATCCATGTCGCTGATATCAACCTTGGTGAAATGCTTGATCGCTTCAAACATGGTAAAGCGTTTCCAGGGCCGCTGGAAGTCGATGGTATTCTCTCCCACTTTCACCTTAGTTGTTCCGTGAAGATCGAGCGCCACTTTCTCAACCATTTCCTCCACGAGGTCCATCATCCAGTTGTAGTCTTTGTAGGCTACATACAACTCGATCTGTGTAAACTCAGGATTATGGAAACGCGACATCCCTTCGTTGCGAAAGTCCTTTGAAAACTCATACACACCTTTGAATCCCCCTACGATCAGGCGCTTCAGATACAACTCATTGGCTATACGCAGATACAGCGTCATGTCGAGCGTATTGTGATGTGTCTTGAACGGACGCGCAGCAGCCCCGCCATACAACGGCTGCAAAATTGGCGTTTCAACCTCGAGGTAATCTTTCGCATTCAAATACTCGCGCATCGAATTCACAAGCTTCGTTCTTTTCACAAAAGCTTCGCGCACATGCGGGTTCACCACCAAGTCAACATAGCGCTGACGGTAACGTTGCTCTGGGTCGTTGAATGCATCGTGGCGTATCACATTGCCCTGCTCATCCACGGTCTCTTTCACGATAGGAAGCGGACGAAGTGATTTTGCAAGCACCGTTAATGCCGTTACGTGTATTGAGATCTCACCGGTTTGCGTAGTGAATCCATACCCTTTCACTCCGATAATGTCACCGATGTCGAGCAATTTTTTGAAAACGGTATTGTAAAGCGTTTTGTCTTCACCCGGGCAGATGTCGTCTCTGCGAACGTAGATCTGAACACGACCGGTTTCATCCTGCAGTTCCGCGAATGCGGCCGAACCCATAATCCTGCGGCTCATGATGCGGCCAGCGATGGAGATCTGCCGATAGTCGCTCTTCTGACGCTCGTAGTTCTCGAGAATTTCCTTCGCTGAAGCATTCACTTCAAACAAATCTGCCGGGTAAGGATTGATACCCAGTTTCTCCAATTCTTCTTTGCTCTGTCTGCGTATGCTTTCCTGTTCGCTAAGCGCCATAGTAGTGGTCAATTTCGGTGCAAAAATAAGGGAATTAAATGTGGCTGCAAGGGTTTGCTAAGGCCATTGGCTATAGCTATGGCTTATGCGTGCGGCACATTCGATTGAAGCACGGAATCTGGTGAAGTAAATTTTGGGAAGGATGGGTATTCGCCAAGACCTTTGGCTATGACTAACATTTTATATCTGTCGCACATTCGATGGGGCTACCGAATTTCTAAAAGCCAACCTGTAGATGAAAAGATAAGTGGCAGTCGTTGCCATGGCCATTGCCATCAGCCATTGCCTTTCCTCCGTTTCAGTTCCTTCCGAATCATCGTCAACTCTCTCGAACTCTGGCCGGCAACCGATGTATTCTCGGCCGCTCTTCTAAACAAATACGGCATCACAGCACGAACAGGACCATATGGAACATATTTGGCAACATTGTATCCGGCTTTCGCGAGGTTAAAAGAAATGTTGTCGCTCATTCCAAAAAGTTGGCCGAACCAAATGCGCTTGTCACTATTGACCACTTTGTTGTCGCGCATCAACTGAGTCAGATAGAGATTGCTATACTCATTGTGCGAACCACACATGAATACCAGGCGGTCGAGATGCTGAATGGAGAAAAGTAAAGCTTCATTGAATGCCTTGTCTGTGCCCTGTTTGTTTTCGTGGATCGGACTCGGATAGCCGAGCTTCTCTGCACGGTCGCGTTCCTTCTCCATGTAGGCACCACGCACGATCTTGGCGCCAAGGAAATAGTTGTTATCGATAGCCTTTCGATAAGCCGTTTTAAGATTCGAAAGCGATTCGGTGCGATATAATTGGTAAGTGTTCAATACAATGGCCTCCTCTTTATTGTATTTCGCCATCATCTCTTCAGCCAGCATATCGATGGGTTCCTGGATCCATGTTTCTTCGGCATCGATCAGCACGGGTACTTTCTTTTCGTAAGCTCTCCGGCAGATATTGTCGACTCTTTCGCGAATGCGCTGAAATGCGGCAGCCTCCTGGGCCGATAACGGATCGCGTTTTTGAATTTTCTCAAGCAGATCGAACGAACCGATTCCTGTCACTTTAAAAACCGAGAACGGAATGTGTTTTGACCCGCTTGCATTGTCTATAGTCCGGATCGTTTCCTTGGTAGTGACATCAAACCCAGCTTCCGATTTCTCACCTTCCACGGAGTAATCAAGGATCGATCCGACACCAAAAGCCCCGAGCTTTTCCGTTACTTCCCGGCAATCTTCAATGCTGGTTCCACCGCAAAAATGATCGAATACGGTTTTGCGAATAATTCCTTCGATGGGTAAGTGAAGTCCCAGGGCAAGTTTTACGCTCGATTGAGCCAGCGCAGAAACCCAGGGATGATTTACAGTGGAAAAAATGAAGTTTGCTTTGCGGAGATCGGAGTTCGATTTATAAGAAAACGCGTTTGCGGTGTCGTCAAGTGAGATTCTCGGTTCTGCTTCCATATTCAAAATCGTGCGCAAATATAGAAATTGAAAGTAATCCCAGCGAAAACGATTTCGTGAAAGACGGGAAAGGCAGTGGCCAATGGCGATGACTATGGCCAAATACAAAAAGCGTTATGCAACCAGGGAAATACAGGGTTTAAAGCTGTTTTTGAATAACTTTCTGACTCAACCTTCATGCATGGCAGATAACCTCGTTTTTTCCAATAACCCAGGTCAGTCGTTACAGGAGTTTTTGGCTGCAAAGAACTACAGCAAAGTGGCCGTACTGACAGATGAAAACACGAGACAGCATTGCTATCCGTTATTAGAGAAATTTCTTCCCGACCATCGGGTTATCCAGATTGCCTCAGGCGAAGAGCAAAAGAACATAACAACATGCATGCGAATCTGGCAATCAATGACCGAGCAGGCGCTTGATCGCCATTCATTGCTCATTGTTGTAGGTGGAGGCGTACTTGGCGATATGGGCGGCTTCTGCGCTGCCACGTTCAAGCGCGGCATTGATTTCATTCTTATTCCAACAACACTGTTGTCGCTTGTCGATGCGAGCATCGGGGGCAAACTCGGAGTAGACTTCAATCACTTCAAAAATCACATTGGTGTTTTTCAACTTCCCGCAATGACGTTGCTCCACAGTGGCTTCCTCAAAACCCTTTCAAATTCAGAATTGCGATCGGGTTTTGCCGAGATCATTAAACATGTTTTGATCTCAGACAAGGCGATGTGGAATGACCTTCGTCAAAAGTCAATGGATGATCAGGACTGGGATAAACTGATCACGCATTCCGTGAACTTCAAGAAAGGAGTGGTGATGAAAGATCCAAAGGAAAAAGGACTGAGAAAAATCCTGAATGCCGGCCATACCATTGGTCACGCAATCGAAACTTTCCTGCTCAACTCCGGTAGTCGGGTTCTTCATGGTGAGGCCATCGCTGCAGGGTTGATCGCAGAAGGTTATCTGGCGGTTGAAAAAGGATTGCTCACCAAAGATGAGTTGACCGAGATTGCGACCTACATTATCCGCGTGTTCGGTAAACTGCCATTGATGCAAGAGCACGATGACGCGCTTGCGATGCTCACTTTACAGGACAAAAAAAATTCGGGGAATAAGATTCTGTGCGTTCTCCAGGATGGAATCGGGAATGCGAAGTGGGACTGCGAAATCAGCTTAGAAGAGGTAAAAGGGGCTCTGACACTTTACCGTTCTCTTTAGTTAAACTTATACGTAGTGGGCTTCTGAATCATCGAAAACAACTGGTTTCCGAGGTTCAGTGTTCAGCGTTGCTTTAAGTTTCTCAGTTCCCTTGCTGATAAACTTTTTGGTTTTGTCCTTGCGCGAGCCGGTCAGTAACCAGGCCGCGAGCAAGGCACCTGAAGCAATGCCTACTCCGATAACGATTTTACTGGTTGTACTCATATTACAAATAACTCGAATTTCGCGCTAAATGTTTCATTAGCTCCAAAAAAATCTTTTTCATCGTGTAATTTGCCCGACAAACTATTCACCCTTGGAATCATCGGTCTTCATTCGGAAAAGTTCAAACGTATCTGGCACAGCTCACACTATGCCATCGTCTAAAAGCATTAGCAACCGCGTGCTCATCATCAACGCCCTGTGCTCGGGCAAGTCAACGCTCCACAATCTTTCCGATGCCAACGACACTCAACTGATGATGAAGCTCGTGAATTCGCAAGAAAACGAGATCAATGTGGAAGATGCCGGCACTACGATGCGTTTTCTCACCGCATATTTCAGCGCTACGAATCAGGCCAAGGTGATGACGGGAACTCATCGCATGCTCGAGAGACCGATCGGAATATTGGTTGAGGCCTTACGTTCGTTAGGAGTTGAAATTGAATATCTCGGACGTGAAGGTTACCCTCCTCACAGGATCGTCACTTTCAAAAAACAAAAGGCAGATCATATTCGCATTCGCGGAGATGTGAGCAGTCAATACATTTCGGCCCTGATGATGATCGCCCCAACGTTACCGATGGGTCTGACTCTCGAACTGGAAGGGAAAATCGGAAGTCGCCCCTACATCGAGATGACGGCTTCCCTGATGAAGCATTTTGGGGTAGATCTGCATTTCGTTGAGAACAAGATCGAAGTCAAACCACAACCCTATCGCGCGGCTGACTTTACAGTTGAATCTGATTGGTCTGGTGCAAGCTACTGGTATGGTTTCACTGCCTTAGCGGACCATGCATCGATCACCATTCCACGCATTTATCTCAATTCACTACAAGGTGATCGGGCAATAGCAGACATCATGATCGACCTCGGAGTAAAATCCACTGCCGGAATTGGAACGATCACACTGACCAAAACAACAGCAAAAAAAGAAATTACCTGGGACTTCACACATTGCCCCGACCTGGCGCAGACCGTAGCTGTTGTATGTGCGGCAAAGGGAGTAACTGGACATTTCACGGGTCTTGAAAGTCTTCGCATCAAGGAGACCGACAGGATCGCAGCTTTGCAAACTGAATTGGCAAAGATCGGTGGCCAGCTTGTTGAAAACGATAGTGCGCATTGGACACTCATTCCATCCGCTAAACTTCCGACAGCAGCGAGCTTCAACACCTACAAAGATCATCGCATGGCCATGGCGTTTGCGCCCTTGGCAACTTTGATGGATGTAACGATTGAAAACCCGGCTGTCGTGAGGAAATCGTATCCAACGTTTTGGGATGATGTGAAGAATGTCGGGCTTGTCTTGAGTTGAATACAAAGCATTCAGAAGGATCCCGTTGTAGCAGCACAAGTGATGTAAAATGATTTCAGTCGTCAGACCACGAACTGTGGTCAAGCGATAAGTGCAGCATCCTGCTTCCATACCACGAAAACATTTCGCCATCCACAAGCATGACTTTCGCTGAGGGAACGAGTGTTTGCAATTCTTCAATGTGCTTTTCCCGAAATGGGTAAGGTTCGGATGAAAGAAAAACAACCTCCGGATTCAGTCGTTGAATTTGCTCGTTCGTCATTTGTGGATATCGCGGTTGATCCTCGAGACAATTGAGCATGCCGATTTTCTCCAGCATCGAATGAATGAATGTTTCCGAACCTGCTGCCATCCAGGGTTTTCGCCAGATTAGGTAGAGAACACGCTTTGATCTTTTCCTGGGAAGGGAATCGAATTTTGTTTTCAGGTTTTTTAACAGCTCACCTGCTTCAGCCTCGCGATTAACCAATAAGCCGATCTTTTCAATCATTTGAAACGAGTCTTCTACCGTTCGGATATCGCTCATCCAAACCGCGTATTTCTTTCGATACAATTCAATGATCAGGTCACGTTCGTTTTCTTCTTTGTTGCCGATGATGAGATCGGGTTGAAGGCGATCGATGACATCCATGTCAATCTTTTTCGTACCGCCCACGATTGCTTTTTCTTTCAACCAATGTTCGGGATGAACGCAAAATTTGGTGATACCGATAACTTCATCGCGAAGTCCAAGGTCGTAAAGTAATTCAGTTTGTGATGGAACAAGAGAGACGATGCGAATGGGAACTTCGGGAAGCGTAATGCCATTTCCCATTTGGTCGAAGAAGGTGAGCATGGGTAAAATTAGGCAAAGTTGATCGGTTGATAGTTGCCCGTTGATCCGTTGACCAGGTTATCCGTTAATCCGTTAGCCAGATTAACTTTCGTGCTGATTACTTTATCCGTACCTCGACCATTTAAGCACAAAACAAAAGGTGGAAAATGCCCGTAAAGGCACAAGCCTTTTTGTTTTTTTATGGTTTCGTTTAGCGACCTGGGGTCTACATTTCTGGCGATGAGGTTATCTCAGCGCGGGCGCTGCAATCGAGCGCCACGGATCAACCGATCAACTGGTAAACGGATCAACCTAAAAGAGAACGCACAGAGAACGCAAAGAAAAGACCCTCTCTATAAAAACTCTGCGCCCCTGTGCGTGTATCTTAATCAACCTCGGCTGGCTGAAGTATCTGGTTGGGAAGCTTGACGATAAATGTAGTGCCGTTACCGTATTCTGAACTTACCTCAATGCTTCCACGAAGTTTGTCGACCGTATCTTTTACTATGAAAAGTCCTAAACCTGTTCCCTGAGAACGTTCGGTTGCCCTGAAAAACAACTCGAAAATCTTATTGAGATACTGTGCTTCAATTCCAATTCCATTGTCAACAAAGTGAATTTCGCAGGTACCCTCACCTATGAGAACATTTATCCTGACGAAAGGTTCCTTTTTGCCAGGATCTTTATACTTGATGGCGTTAGACAAGATATTCCCGATGATGGTACGCACGCGAATGCTGTCGGAATAAAAATCCAGGTCTCCAGCGACAGAAAAGTGAACGCTCAATCCACCATCGCGCGTCAGGGTATCAAGATTGGCCAACTCTTCAGAAATGACGGCACGCATATCGATCTTTTCCCGCTGAACGGCCAGCTTGTCGTTGCGGAAAAAATCATTCATTTCTTCGATCATGCCATTCAACTTGAAAAGGCTTTTCTTGATCAACTCAAGGTAGTGTGCCTTCTCGCTGTCGGAAGCATTCTCAGCAAGACGGACCAGACCCATTGCCGACATCAGCGGAGCTTTCAGATCGTGCGTTGTTTTGTAGATCACCTGGTCGAGTTGCTCGTTTGCACGTTCCAGTTCGCGTTGACGTGACTTTTTGCTGGTGATGTCGTGCAGTTTGATCACCAATCCTTTTACATTCTGGTTGTTCAGGAAATTCGAAACCTGAACATCAAAATAGGTTTTAGTCTGGTTGATCTCGAGCGCGATCTCTTCCTGAAAAGAGCTATCAGCGGACTGCTGGATACACAATCGCCATTGACCGATCTTCTCGGGCTTAACAAATGAAAAGATATTTGCCCCAAGTACTTTGTAGGGCTCGATCCCGAATATACGGGTGACTGAAGAAGAGACATACCTGATCCGGAATTCCTGGTCAGTCAAAATGAGAATGTCGTTAAAATTCTCAACCAGTTCCTTAAACATCCCGTCAATATCCATTACACACCAACTATAAACTACAAGTCGAAATGGCCACGCGGCCGGGGCTTTATTGAAGTATGATCGCCATACTGCTCAATTGAGAGGAGACTTTGAGATTGGAGGCTGTTACAGTCGACTGATTCAATTCAAACTTCAGCTTTCCGTCAACTACTTTGAAGTTTATGCAGCTACCTTTTTGTCCGAGCCCGTTACCATCCGTTATGGTTAAAACAGATTTTCCGGTAGTGCTGGTTTTGACAGCTTCAAATTCACGATTCTTGGACTTTCCCACATAAACTACCTGGCATGTCGCGGCCTCTTCAGCGGCACCCAATTTTTTGATCACATATTTCTTGACACCCTTCGGTTTTCCATCGTACCATTTTTGAAGAGTAGAAAAGACATTTTCATCTCCGATCACTCCTACCACAAACTCGCCAGCCTGTGATTCGTCTGGCCATTGCACATACTTGATAAAGTTGTACAACATAGCAGCATGAATTTCATGCGTGGGACGTTCCTGGCCAAAAACCTGAACGGACACAAAAACGAAGATTAAAGCGAGTTTTCTCATAGACGACATTTTGGGCTATGCTAATCTACGGAATTAATGGAAAAAACCCCACCCCGATTGCTCAGGTATGGGGCTTCCAAACAACCCATTAAATCAATATTGCCATTGAAGAGAGAGCGCCAGCTACCTTAAGGTTTGCTGTTTCCAGAGCTTTCTGGTTAAGCTCAAACTTCAGTTTATTATCTACGGTCTTAAAGTTGATTCCGCTACCTTTTGCACCGAGGCCATTTTTGTCGGTGATCACAAGGGTTCCTTTACCTTGAACTTTTGCGTTCACTGATTCGAATTCACCGCTCTTGCTCTTGTCGAGGAAGAGAACGTGGCAATCGGTAACTTCAGACGAATTATTGAATTTCTTAATCACATAGGTCTTCGCACCACGCGGCTTGCCACCATACCAGGAGTTAAGCGTATTGTACACATCTGCGTTTCCAATCACGCCAATTACGAACTCACCAGAAGCGGTGTGGTCAGGCCACTGAACGTATTTGGTAAAATTGAAAACCATCATCGAATAAACCTCATGAATAGGTCTATCCTGTGCCGCTGCACTTCCGGCCAAAGCCACTGCGAAGAGAAGGACGATTAACTTTTTCATAACTGATACTTTTGGGTGTTTGTTGTTGTTGTTTGTTGATACAAAAATAGGCTACCCCCTTTCCATGGAGTAGCCTATCGGCCGCTTAACCTTAGCGATGTAAGATTTGCCGATTTAATTATTTAATGTACCTGAAGTCATGACCTGGTTTTACCTGTAAAAGGACCTCGTAGATCAGATTTATCACGTTTTCTACGTCATCTTTATGTACCATTTCCACAGTAGTGTGCATGTATTTGAGTGGCAGTGAGATAAGTGCACTCGCAACCCCCTCGGCTGAGTAAGCAAATGAGTCAGTATCGGTTCCTGTTGAACGTGAAACTGCCTGGCGCTGGAACGGAATCTTGCGTTTCTGAGCCGTTTCGATGATCATTTTGAGCACGTTGTTCTGAACTGCCGGACCGTAGCAAACTACAGGTCCCAATCCTGCCTTCAGGTTGCCGCTCTCCTTCTTATTATACATAGGAGATTGCGTATCATGCGTTACATCGGTAACAATCGCTAAATCCGGCTTAAGCCTGCGAGATATCATTTCCGCTCCCCGAAGACCAATTTCCTCCTGAACCGAATTGACAATATATAAGCAGAAAGGCAGCTTTTTCTTGTTTTCGCTCAGTCTTCTGGCTACTTCGGCTATCATAAAACCGCCCATGCGATTATCGAGCGCGCGGCCAACGAGCCATTTTTTGTTCATCTCCATGAGTTCGTCTTCGAAGGTGATCACACAACCGACATGAACGCCCATCGCTTCGACTTCCTTTTTGTTTTCAGCCCCGATGTCAATGTGGATGTTTTTCAGGGAAGGTGCTTCCTCGCGTGCAGCATCCCGCACGTGAATGGCAGGCCAGCCAAAAACACCTTTCACTATGCCTTTGTCCGTGTGAATGTTTACGCGCTTGGATGGCGCGATCTGGTGATCCGAACCACCATTGCGCTTAACATAGATATAGCCGTCTTCGGTAATGTAATTGACAAACCACGAGATCTCATCCGCGTGGCCTTCAATGACCACTTTATAATGAGCTTTCGGATTGATCACACCTACTGCCGTTCCATAAACGTCAATTATATAGTCGTTGACATAAGGCTTTAGATAATCTAGCCATAGCTGCTGACCCGAAGACTCGAAACCCGTGGGGGATGCATTGTTTAAGTATGCGTAGAGGAATTCTCTTGACTTCTTATCCATAAGGAATTTAAGATTTAAGATTTTTGATTTAAGATTTAATGCAAGGTCGCCTGACGCTTATGTTGCCAACCCCGCGGCCTTCACACAGAAAGATTCAAAATTACAAGACTCTCAAATCTAAAATCTTAAATCTTAAATCTAAAATTGATCGGGCGGAGACTTTGATCGAGGCTCTACAACGGAATGTTCCCATGCTTCTTCTTCGGCAGCTTTGCCACTTTATTCTGCAGCATTTCGAAAGCGCGAATCAGCTTTTCGCGGGTTTGCTCCGGGTAGATTACTTCGTCAATATATCCGCGATGTGCTGCACGGTAAGGGTTTGCAAACTTCCTTGTGTATTCGTCAACCTTCTCATTGAGCTTGGCAGCAGGATCGCTCGCTTCAGAAATTTCTTTCTTAAAGATGATTTCGGAAGCGCCTTTCGCGCCCATTACCGCAATCTCCGCAGTGGGCCAGGCGTAATTCATATCTGCACCGATATGTTTGGAGTTCATCACATCATAGGCGCCACCGTAGGCTTTGCGGGTGATCACGGTTACGCGTGGAACAGTTGCTTCGGAAAACGCAAATAACAATTTTGCTCCGTTGGTGATGATGGCATTCCACTCCTGGTCTGTTCCCGGCAAAAATCCAGGCACATCTTCAAACACCAGCAGCGGAATGTTAAAGCAGTCGCAGAAGCGGACGAACCTCGCGCCTTTAATACTCGAATGAATATCGAGCACACCAGCGAGTGATGCCGGTTGATTTCCTACTATGCCGATGCTTCGGCCTGCAATTCTCGCGAAGCCAACTACGATGTTCTCTGCAAAATTTTTATGCACTTCGAAAAAACTCCCTTCATCAACAACACCATTGATCACTTCGCGCATGTCATAGGGCTGATTGGGGTTTGAAGGAATGATCGAATTCAACGCAGGTCTCGATTCGTTTCCAGCTGTGTACGGAACGTGCGGGACATCTTCTTCGCAATTCTGCGGCATGTAACCCAGGATGGTCTTGATCTGCTGAATACACTCGGCTTCGTTCGCGCAGGCAAAATGCGTGACACCGCTTTTCGAGCTGTGCGTTGACGCTCCGCCAAGTTCCTCGGCAGTTACATTTTCATGTGTTACTGTTTTTACCACGTTTGGCCCGGTCACAAACATGAACGAAGTATTCTCCACCATAAAAATGAAATCGGTGATCGCAGGAGAATAAACTGCGCCACCCGCACACGGCCCCATGATCGCAGATATCTGTGGGATCACTCCTGACGCGAGTGTATTTCGGTAGAAGATATCGGCATACCCTCCAAGGGAAACAACACCTTCCTGAATGCGCGCACCGCCTGAATCGTTCAATCCGATAATGGGCGCTCCATTCTTCATGGCAAGGTCCATGATCTTCACAATCTTTTCCGCGTGAGTTTCGGATAGCGATCCACCAAACACGGTGAAGTCCTGCGAGAAAACGTAAACAAGTCGACCATGAACCGTGCCGTATCCCGTGATCACGCCATCGCCCAGATAATATTCTTTGTCGAGACCGAAGTCCTTGCTGCGATGCATCACGAACTTGCCGAGCTCCTCGAATGATCCTTCATCCAGTAACAGATGAATTCTTTCACGCGCTGTGAGCTTTCCTTTGGCGTGCTGCTGTTCGATACGCTGTTCTCCACCACCGAGCAGAGCTTCCTGATTTTTGCGATCGAGTTCCTTGAATTTTTGCTGAAGGATAGGATCGGAGACTTTTTCTTTCGACATGATTTGAATTGACTGGGAGCCAAAAATAAGTAAAAGACGGTCGAAATATAGTATTAAATTCGCACGGCTTTTTTATATGAAAAACCGCATTGCCATCATTGACCTGGGCACGAACACGTTCCACCTGCTCATTGCAGAAGGCGATCAGAAAGGTTATAATATTATTTATCGCGATCGGCTGGCGGTGAAGATCGGAATGGGCGGCATCAATGAAGGCCTGATCACCGAAGCAGGTTTTCATCGCGCCTTGTTGGCCATGCAAAGTTTCAAAAACGCCATGGACAGCCACCGGGTGAATGCAACGTACGCCTTTGGAACCAGTGCCTTACGCAATGCCCGCAACGGAGCAGAAATAGCGGAGCGAATTCGCGCGTTAACCGGCATTGAAGTCAACATCATCACGGGAGATCAGGAAGCACACTACATATACCTTGGAGTTCGAGCCGCGCTCGGTTTGGCGCACGACAAAAACCTGATCGTGGATATCGGTGGTGGAAGCGTTGAATTTATCATTGCCGATCACGACAACGTATTTTGGAAACGGAGCTACGAGATCGGTGCACAACGGCTTCTAGAGAAATTTCATAAACACGATCCGATTCTCCCTGAAGAGATCGAATTAATCAACGAACATTTTCGCGAGTCGCTTTCATCGTTATTCGAAGTATTGAATCAATATCACCCAGATGTCCTGGTCGGTTCTTCAGGAACATTCGATACGCTCAGTGACATTTTTTGCATCACCTGCTAACAATTAGTTTCAGTACTATAAAACCTC
>CBHROW010000020.1:0-26012 GCA_966080355.1 uncultured Chryseosolibacter sp. | reverse complement strand
GACCTCGGTAATTGAAAATGCATCAGTGCTCACGTATGAAGGTGAAAAGATAGTAGGCATGGCCACACCGATGTGAAAAAGCTTATGATGGAAGGAAACTCCGGCATTTCCTGTGATGGAAGCGTTGGTGCCGAGTGCGTTGATCAACGCGGGGTCGCTGGTATTGCCAACCTGTCCGAGTTTATCGATATCCAATGAATTCCATGCGCCTCCGGCAGAAACGCCAAAGCGCAGGTAAGAAAAATCTCCCAATTGAGCATTGTAGCCGAAGGTAATAAGGAGTCCGGTGTTGTTTAGGAGTCCTTTTTTGTCGTTTGTAACGCTAAAGCCCACCGCGGTGCGTTGGTTAATAGGTGTATGGAGGCTAACATTGGCGATAGCCGGACCGTCTGAAATACCCATCCATTGCCTCCGATAGATCAGCGATAACGCAGACTGACCATCAATTCCGGCAAATGATGGATTGATCAGGTACGGGTTAAGATAAAATTGTGTAAAATTCGCTTGATCTTGAGCCTTGGATGAAGAGATAGACAGGATACTAAGCAAACAACACAACCAAAAAATATGCTTCATCAAAAAATAAATTCTAGCAATAAAACGATAAATTTTTGATGTCATCAAACATTTTAGGGCCTGAAATGAAATTAACCTTTAATTTACCAATATTTTTTGAACCATCGTGTGAAAATCGATAGAACGGTGATAAGACGATCCAACGCACACTCACGCCAGATAATTTTTTTCCTCTTTGCAACTAGCGGAATCCTCATTTGTTTAAGTCATACTGACGTTAACGCTCAAAAATTCAGTTTTGGTGTGAGGGGAGGAGCCGGAATTGGATGGGCGGGGTTTGGAGACAAATTCCAGAAGGACACTTTTTCCACAAAACCGATATTGAACTATCATGTTGGTGCTCAGGTCGGGTTTCCGTTAAAGCATGAATTTCAACTGATCATCGAGGCGGGCTACTCACGTGAAGGCAGGCGCCTTATGTTTAACGATGGATCATGGGAAAATCGGACCGTATATAATTTTGCGGAGTCACAAATGCTTTTACGGAGGGGATTCAAGTTCTATCTCGACAAAAATATCCCTTCTGAATGGTTCTTCAGCGTTGGGCCTGACGTCAACTATTTGATCAAAGGCAAAGGCAGAATCATCGCGAACCGAAACAAGCCAGGTTACGCATATGATATCATATATAATGAGACTCCGACTTCCGATTATCATCATATGTATATCGATGACCCGAACCGATGGCTGTTCGGGCTGGTGATCGGTGTTGGCTTCAAGGCTCCGCTTCGCGGAAATCAGCGAGTCAGTTCCGAGCTGAGGTTTGTATCAGGCCATACGTATCTTGGGCCAGGCAAAGGAAATATAGAGATCCTTGGCTTCGAAGACACGCAGCTGACCAATCAAAAATCGATCAACCTCATCATTTCTTATACCTGGGAACGCGATGTACAGCAATCGCGGATGGGTAAGAGCACGATCAAGAAAAAATTGAAGAGGGGAAATTAAGATTCGATGGCGCTTCGGCTGAAGTCGATCTTTTTTTGCTGCGTATTTTTTTCGTACAAATACAGCATAACTCCGTCTTTCAGACCAACCTCCGGAACAAGTATGGAAGACGCGTGAGCCCATTCCATGACTTTCGTGTAAATGTGAGCGGCAGGCACAATGACATCCGCCCGATCGGGATTCATTTGAAGCTGATAGATCCTTTCCTCGATCGAGAATTTTTCAATCATCGATCGTATTTCGTTCACTTTCTTAAGAGATAAAGTCTTTCCTGGTTTTTGTTTTGCCAGCTCGAAGATCTTGCTGATGTTACCTCCCGTTCCTACGGCAGTCACTTTTCCGTACTCTTTCCTCACACTGTGCTTCACCCACTGCTCCATGTCCTCCCACATCACCGGTGAGTCATGATGCTCGAGCACCCGCACCGATCCGATCTTAAACGACCTGGTTTTTATTTTCTTTCCTCCAACGTAAAGGTTCAACTCTGTGCTACCGCCACCCACATCGATGTGCAGGTAAGTTTTCTCGGTGAGGAAAGAACTGATCGCTTTGTTGATCAACTCGGCTTCACGATTACCATCGATAATGTTGATGGTCACACCCAGTTCGTTTTCGATTTCCTGCGCGAGTTCGGATCCGTTTTCCGATTCGCGCATGGCTGAGGTAGCACAGAACATGTAGTCGGTTACTTCATACAATTCCACCAACAGTTTGAACGCCCTCATCAGTTTCTTGAATTTCTCGATGCTTTTGCTACTGATCCTGCCTGTGGAGAAAACATCATGCCCAAGGCGAAGCGGAAAGCGTACGTATTCGAGCTTTTTGAACAGGGGCAGCGGACTGTTGTCCAACACGGTGGACACCTGGAAACGGATGGCATTTGAGCCAATATCTATTGCGGCAAGTTTCAGTTAACGAGAATTTAATGTGGACGCTTACAACCTCTTCCGATAAAACCGTGTCTTATTACCAGAGTCGTAAAATTATTAAAACTTTCCCGAACGAAAGAACTTCTTAATTATGATTCAGAAAAAAATCTCTCTCTTCAGTTTCTTACTTGTTCTTCTTGCTGCTTGTCAAACTGATTCAGCGAACGAAGATGAAATGCGAACAGGTTACCGGCCGATATATGGTGGCCCAGAGGATGCGTCTGTAGCCTGGCTTGAGCCACGCACGATCAAAAACCCAGGCAAGATCTACGTCTATAACAGCTACTTGCTTGTGAACGAATCGCGCGAGGGAATCCACGTTTTCGACAACTCAGATCCATCATCGCCACAAGCGCTCGGTTTCATTCAACTGCTCGGCAACACAGACATGGCGGTTAAAGATGGAATAATATACGCTGATCACATGGGCAACCTGGTGGCGCTCAACACGGCTGAATTCACCGCGGTTCAGGAGAAAGGAAGACTGCCACTCGCCAATTGGGATCTCGGAGTGCCACCGCCTGTGTCTGGCGTTTACTTTGAGTGTGTTGATCCTTCAAAAGGATTGGTTGTAGGATGGAAAAAAACTGATGCCACAAACCTGAAATGTTATGCGCTCTATTAAGAAGATTACACTTTTCATTTTTGCGATCTTGCTGGCGCAGGCATGTGACCCCGATGGAAGTATGTCTTCAGATTCCGACTCGGTTGGCCAGGGCGGCTCGATGACAAGATTCGCTATTCAGGGCAATCGCATGTATGTAGTGAATCGTACCTCGTTGCTTACGTACAACATCACGGACGATCACTTTCAGCTCATCGGTCAGCAAAATGTTGGCTTTCGAATCGAAACGATCTTTGCAAAGGGCGAATACCTTTACCTTGGAGCGGGTGACGGTATGTACATTTATTCGGTCATCAACCCTGACGAACCCGATTTTATTTTCAAATACAGTCATGTTGTTTCATGTGATCCAGTAGTTGTTCAGGGGAATCGAGCTTATGTCACGCTGAGCCGCGGCTCCGGTTGTAATTTCGGCAACAATGCACTCGAGATCATCGACATCACCGATCCCTATCAACCTACATTACTTGCTAACTATCCTTTGACGAACCCACGCGGACTATCGATCGATGGGAACCTGCTTTTTATTTGCGAAGCAGAGTATGGATGGAAGATCTTCGACATCACCAACGAGCTGAACGTCAAACTCGTTGGAGATTATAGCAACATCGATGCTTTCGATATCATCGCGCGAGCAGGAACAGCAACAATCACCGGGAAAGACGGAATATTTCAGTACGCTTATGATTTGTCAGGTCATGCTGAATTGATCGGAAGCATACCCGTACAACGCGAAGAATTCTGATGGCTCGCACGATCTCAATTTTTTTACTCCTGATTTATTGTCAAGCCTCGCATGGGCAAGACTCCCTCATGGTCAACCGCCACCAATTCACGATGGATGTGCTTGTTCCGAAGAGCGCAGTAAAGATCAGCCCCATACATTTGCTCAATTTTTATCCGACCGTAGAAGTGTCGTACGAGCATCGCATATTGCCTTCGTTCACCTTGCAGGAGGAGGTTGGTTATGTGCTCAACTATGGCAGTGACGAAAGAGGAGATTTTCAAAATAAACGCGGAGTAAAACTCAAGCTCGAAGGTCGTTACTATTTCTTTGGGAGAACTGACAAAAAGAAAATGTATTATGTATCCGGAGAAGTGTATGGGAACTTCGTCAACTTCGACAGGAGTGGCCGTGGCCCCGAGTGCTTCGATATCGAATGTCAGCATGCTTTCATAAGAGATTATACTTATGTGATGAAATACCGTGAACATGGCTTTTCTATCAAGTTGGGGTGGTTCAAGTATTTTGGAAGGGTTTTCTTCGATCTGAACTCCGGCTGGACGATCCGCAGCATTAAATATCGCGAACCATCGGGCATACAGAATTTTCAGGAAGACTGGGAGTTCTTTCAAATTCCAAACGAAGACGATCGCATCGCGCTCTCGCCTAACTTCGGAGCCCGGATGGGCTATCGCTTCAGGTAAATTTTTGTCCTTTTCAAATCTATTTGTTTTCTTTGCACTGCTTATCCAGAAAGACTGAGGGATTGGGCCCTTTGACGTCTTAGCATCCTATCTGCTTCGGCATGGTGTTGTGCTAATTCCCATCCTGTGAAAGCGGGAAACAGATAAGTAACCCATCACTACTGGGCTCTCTGGAAAGGCATTTCAATTTGTGAGAGCTCTTATGAAAAAACTTGAAGACATTTTAAAAGAACGCATCCTTGTGCTTGATGGAGCAATGGGTACGATGATCCAGCGCCATAAACTGGAAGAAAAAGATTTTCGGGGCGAGCGGCTGAAAGATCATCCACATCCGCTGAAGGGAAACAACGACCTGCTCAGCATAACCAGACCTGACATTATCAAAGATATTCACCGGCAGTATTTTGAAGCAGGTGCCGATATGGTTGAGACCAACACCTTCGGCAGCACAACCGTTGCCCAGGCCGATTATCACCTGGAGCATATGGTGTATGAGATCAACTTTCAGGCTGCAAAGATCGCGCGTGAGGTTGCCGATGAGTTTACGCGAAAAGAACCGAACAAGCCACGTTTCGTTGCAGGTTCGATGGGACCAACTACGAAGCTGGCTTCCATGTCACCCGATGTAAATAATCCCGGCTATCGTGCGATCACATTCGATCAGCTTGTTATCGCTTTCAAAGAGCAAGCGAAGGGTTTGGTTGACGGAGGTGTTGACGCGCTCTTACTCGAAACGATCACCGATACACTCAACGTGAAGGCCGCATTGTTTGCGATACAGGACTTGTTTGAAGAGACAGGCAGACAGGTGCCTGTTATGGTATCAGGAACGATCACCGATCAAAGCGGACGGATTTTATCAGGACAAACTCCCGAAGCGTTTCTCATTTCAGTTTCACATGTGCCCTTGCTCAGTATTGGACTGAATTGTGCGATGGGCGCTGCTGCTCTTCGTCCATATTTGCAAGTGCTCAATGAGAAAGCTCCGTTCTTCATAAGCGCCTATCCAAACGCTGGACTTCCGAATGAATTCGGTCATTATGATCAAACTCCTGATCAAATGGCTGGCGAGGTTGAAGAATATTTGAAGGAGGGTCTGGTCAATATCGTGGGCGGCTGTTGTGGATCTACTCCAGATCATATCCGTAAAATTGCCGAGGTAGCAAAGAAATATAAACCCAGGGAGGTAGTGCTCGAAAATGTCTAAGTATCTCAAGTTAAGCGGGCTCGAAGCCGTCACCATAACACCCAATTCGAATTTTGTGAACGTGGGCGAACGTACCAACGTGACGGGCTCAGCGAAATTTCTAAAGTTCATCAAAGAAGACAAGTTCGAGGAAGCGCTCGAAGTTGCTCTCGACCAGGTACGCGGTGGGGCGCAGGTGATCGATGTGAACATGGACGAAGGCATGCTCGATTCCAAGGCTGCCATGGTGAGGTTCCTCAACCTGATGGCTGCCGAACCCGAGATCGCACTCGTGCCCGTGATGGTCGACTCATCAAAATGGGAAGTTATCGAAGAAGGGTTAAAGTGTTTGCAGGGGAAGGGCATCGTAAACTCGATCAGTCTCAAGGCGGGCGAAGAAGAATTTATTCGCCAGGCTAAGCTGGTGAAGCGGTATGGTGCCGCGGTGGTTGTCATGGCCTTTGACGAGCAAGGTCAGGCCGATACTTACGAACGGAGAATTTCTATTTGTAAAAGAGCTTACGATGTTTTGGTGAACGTGGTAAAGTTCCCTGCAGAAGATATCATCTTCGACCCGAACATTTTTCCTGTCGCCACAGGAATTGAAGAACACAGGAATTACGCACTCGACTTTTTCAACGCGGCAAAGTGGATTCGTGAAAATTTACCGCACGCACACGTGAGCGGTGGTGTGAGCAACGTTTCATTCAGCTTCCGCGGAAATCAGAAAGTACGCGAGGCGATGCATGCGGCTTTCCTTTATCATGCGATTCAACACGGCATGGACATGGGCATTGTCAACCCGACCATGCTTGAAGTATATGACGAAATCGACAAAGAACTCCTCGAGAAAGTAGAAGACGTTCTGCTCAATCGAAGAGATGATGCAACTGAACGACTCCTCGACTTCGCAGAAAAAGTAAAAGGCTCAGCCAAGAAAAAAGAAGTCGATGACGAGTGGAGACAAGGTACGGTCGAAGAACGCATAACACACGCATTGGTGAAAGGCATTATCGATTACATCGACCAGGACACCGAAGAAGCGCGCCAGAAATACGGCCGCCCGTTGAATGTGATCGAAGGGCCATTGATGTCGGGAATGAATGTGGTTGGAGATCTATTCGGTTCGGGAAAAATGTTCCTGCCGCAAGTAGTGAAGAGTGCCCGCGTGATGAAAAAATCGGTGGCCTATCTCACCCCTTACCTTGAAGAAGAGAAAAAGAAAAGCGGTGCAAGTGAAAGAGTAGCTGCGAAAATATTACTGGCGACCGTAAAAGGCGATGTTCACGATATCGGAAAGAATATCGTAGGTGTAGTTCTCGCTTGCAATAACTACGACATCGTTGACCTTGGTGTCATGGTGCCCACCGAAAAGATCATTGAAGCAGCCAAGCGTGAGAAAGTGGATGTGGTAGGATTGAGTGGATTGATCACGCCATCGCTTGATGAAATGGTTCACGTAGCGAAGGAAATGCAGCGCGAAAAGCTATCGCTGCCGTTGTTGATCGGTGGCGCAACAACTTCGAGGATTCACACTGCGGTGAAGATCGATCCGGTGTATGACGGCCCGGTTGTTCATGTGCTCGATGCTTCGCGCTCAGTGCCAGTAGCCAGTGAGTTGATCAACCCTCAAACACGCGGTGAATTCAAAAAGAAAGTGAAAGATGAGTATGACAAAATGCGGATCGATCACGCAAGCCGTCAGCAGACCAAGAGTTACATTTCGCTCAAGGAGGCACGCGCTAACCGGACGAAGATCGACTGGTCGAACATACGGCTCTCTAAACCTTCTTTCATTGGCCGCAAGGAGTTTATCAACTACCCGTTAGAGGAGATCCGCAAGTACATCGACTGGACACCATTCTTTCAAACGTGGATGCTGGCCGGAAAATATCCGGGGATATTCAATGATCAGGTCGTGGGCGCAGAAGCAAAAAAGTTATTTGACGATGCTAATCGCATGCTTGATCAGATCATCAAGGAAAAAACATTGCAGGCTAATGGTGTTATTGCCTTTTATCCCGCAGTGAGTGTTGGTGACGATGTTCAACTCTTTGAATCGGAAACAGCCAGCCAGCCGTTTGCGACATTTCATTTCCTGCGACAGCAAAACAAGAAAGCACAAAACCTTCCTAACTTCTGCTTGTCGGATTTCATTTCGCCAGAGAAAGGAAAGGATTATTTCGGAATGTTCGCAGTCACCGGTGGGCTTAACCTTGAAAATATCCTTGCAAAATATAAGGCAACTCATGATGACTACTCCGACATTATGGCGAAGGCCCTCGCAGACCGATTTGCAGAGGCATTTGCGGAATGCCTACACGAAAAAGTCCGCAAAGAATTGTGGGGTTATGCAAAGGAAGAGAATTTGAGCAATGATCAGCTGATCGATGAGGAATACAAAGGGATCAGACCGGCTCCCGGATACCCTGCGTGCCCCGATCACACGGAGAAGAAATTGTTATTCGATTTGCTCGATGCATCCAAAGTGGGCATCAAGCTCACGGAGTCATATGCCATGTACCCGGCAGCAGCTGTGAGTGGGTTCTATTTTGCAAAGCCCGAATCAAAATATTTCGGCTTGGGGAAAATTGAGAAAGACCAGGTCGAAGACTACGCGAAACGAAAGGGGATGAGTGTGGAGGAAATTGAAAGGTGGTTGTCTCCGGTGTTGGCGTATTAAGTGCGCAAGTTGATGAGTGCTAAAGTGCTCAAGTTGATGAGTGCTTTGTTCGAGGTGCGAGGTGCGATGAGGGTGCGGAGATACGTTGCAGCCAATTGTTTAATGTGCTTGATCGAGAATCGGATTTAACAGTTTCTCATAGTACTTCGGACATCGTACATCTAACCATTAATTGATATCAAAGATGCTCGTAATAAATGTTCAACTAAAAAAATGAAATTCTTATGAGCGGTATTTCACGATTTGAAGATCTAAAGTGTTGGCAGGCAGCACGAAAGTTAGTAAAGGAAGTTTATTTGACATGCGAACAGGGAAAGCTCGCGAAAGATTTTGAAACGCGAGGTCAATTTAAGAAGGCAGCACTTAGCGTAATGAACAACATCGCTGAAGGATTTGGTCGTTTTCACAAAGGGGATGCAATAAGGTTTTATGACTTTTCTCAAAGTTCTGCGTTGGAGGTTCAAAGCATTCTTTATGCATTGCAAGACGCTGGCTACCTGAATGAGAACAAATCGCGATCTATCAAAATGCTTGCAGAAGAGGCACGCAACCTTACCCTGGGTTTTATTCGTCATGTGTCAGCAACCAGAAAGTAAAATTTAGCAAAAACGACAAATGACTACTGACTCGGCACTTCGCACATCGTTCATCGTGTATGAGCACTTGAGCACACGAACACCCGCGCACGCAATTACCTCGCACTTAGAACATCGCACATAGTACATAAAACCACATTAAACGCACTTCTGCACTCATCAATGAAAGTCACCGACCACATCAAAAACGCCAAAGGCAAAACACTCTTTACCATCGAGATCCTTCCGCCTTTGAAAGGAGAGAACATCAGGAATCTTTTCAACAACATCGATCCGTTGATGGAATTCAAACCCCCGTTCATCGATGTGACCTATCATCGTGAAGAGTATGTCTATAAGAAAAAAGAAAGCGGACTACTTGAGAAGCGCTCAACCCGGAAACGTCCTGGCACGGTTGGAATTTGCGCAGCCATACAAAACCACTATCGCGTAGACACGGTTCCGCATATCATCTGTGGTGGATTCAGCAAGGAGGAGACAGAAAACGCGTTGATCGATCTGCACTTTCTCGGTATCGATAACGTTCTGGTATTGCAGGGTGACGGCATCAAGAACGAGGGGCGATTTGTTCCCGAACCGGATGGTCATAAGTTTGCCTCCGAGCTTTTGCAGCAGGTTGTTAATATGAACAACGGTCGATTCCTTGATGAAGATCTTCAGAACTCAGCTCCGACAAATTTTTGCATAGGGGTTGCAGGCTATCCGGAGAAACATTTTGCAGCGCCCAATCTCAAAGGCGACCTCAAATACCTCAAGCTGAAAGTCGATCTGGGTGCAGAATATGTCGTAACGCAAATGTTCTTCGACAACAAAAAATATTTCGATTTTGTCGACAAGTGTAAGGAAGCTGGCATCCATGTTCCGATCATACCCGGCATCAAGCCCATAACCACAAAATCACAGTGCAGCATTTTACCAACTACGTTTCACATCGACATTCCCGAGGAACTTGCCGAAGAAGTGGAGAAGTGCAAAGACAACGCAGGAGTCAAAGAAGTTGGGATCAAGTGGGCGATACAGCAATCGAAAGAACTTATCAAACGTGGAGTTCCAACCCTGCATTTTTACTCGATGGGTAAATCTGATCCGATCTATCGCATTGCGAAGGAGCTCTTTTAAGCGTTCACGGTTACGGTAACAGTTCATCCGCATTTGGTGCTTCGATTTAGAACGAAAGTGAATCAAGCACCTGAAATCACTTTCGTGGCGCTGATCTGACATAAAAGATAACTGACTGTGAACTGTTATCCGTCAACCGCGAACTAATTCCCCGTCCGGTCGCGGACAGTTTTGTTCATTCGGGCACATATCCTGTCCGAAAATCGCACTTTTTGTTGCTGAAATCGCGCATTTTTGAATGGCACCTGGCTTGATATTGCCAGCGCGAATTGCTCAAGTATCAACCTATGATCAAAAACTACCTCCTTACCACGCTCCGGAATATATCTAGACGCAAAGGATTTTCGATCCTCAATGTACTCGGTCTCTCCATTGGCCTCGCAGCGAGTTTGCTTATCGTTCAATATGTAAAGGACGAGCTGAGCTTCGATGACTTCCACACGAAAGCCGATCGTATTTATCGCGTAGAGTTCGATGCGTATCGCGATGGTGTCCAGATATTCCGATGCGCGACAGCCTTCCCGAAGGTTGGACCGATGATGAAGCAGGATTTTCCTGAAGTCGAGGACGTGACGAGACTTTATCTGCGATACGGAGGCGGTGTTGTCCGTTATGAAGACATCGCGATCAATGAACAGAATGTATTTCAGGCCGAGCAGAATTTTTTCAGTATTTTTTCTTACCGGTTGATTGAAGGAACAGCGAAGCTCGATCAGCCTAACACTGCGATCATCGAGCGAAAAACTGCGCGAAAATATTTCGGGGCGGTAAGTCCCGTTGGCAAACGCATCAAATTTGGCGGCAACGAAGAGTATGAGATCACGGGCGTTATCGAGTCGCCAGAAAATTCGCATCTCAAATTCACATTTCTGTTTTCGTATCCTACACTCGTCACCCTGTGGGGCGAACAATTCAACAATGCATGGGGTTGGTACGACTTCTATAATTATGCGCTATTAAAGCCGGGCGCTGATCCCAAAGCCCTCGAGACGAAATTCCCTGCCTTCATTAAAAAATACGGTGAACGTGAAGATGCTGACAAGAACACCAGGTTCGTGCTGCAGCCGCTGACGGAGATTCACTTATACTCAGACCTGATCCAGGAAGCGCAAACGAATGGCAATGGCGATTCGGTTTATTTCCTCATGGTGATCGCCCTGTTTATTTTGGTGATCGCCTGGGTCAACTATGTGAATCTTTCCACAGCGCGAGCGGTTGAACGCGCCAAGGAAGTTGGAATTAGAAAATCTATAGGAGCATACAAGACACAACTGATCGGCCAATTCATCGCGGAGTCGGTTGTGTTGAATTTCGCAGCCGCATGCATCGGCTTACTGTTGCTCTATCTTGCCATTCCGTTCTTCAATCAACTGGCCGACAAGCATCTTACTTACAGTATTTTCGCAGACTCCAATCTGTGGCTTTCGCTGGCAGGTCTTTTCATCATTGGTTCTTTTTTCTCGGGACTCTATCCAGCGTTTGTTCTTTCTTCTTATCACCCTGCCCGTGTGTTGAAAGGGTCGATGAAGGGATCGGTCGAAGGAATGTTCATGCGGAAAGGATTGGTTGTGCTGCAATTTGCTGCATCGATCGGACTGATCGCAGGAACGCTCATCGTGTATCAGCAATTACAATTCATGCAAAATCGTGATCTCGGTATCAACATCGATCAGACGCTGGTGGTGAACGGGCCTGGATTCCTGTCGGTCGATTCTTTGTACGGTCGTTATCTCGAATCTTACAGAAACGAGATATCCTCGCATCCCGACATCAAAAGCTTTACAGCAACTACGGAAGTACCTGGCAATCTTGTCTTCTGGACAAACGGAGCGAAACGGGTTGGTGACGATGAGACGCAGCGGAATATGATGTACATCATGGGCGTTGACTATGGATTCTTCCCCACGTTCGGAAACAAGTTCCTTGCGGGACGAGGATATTCGCCAGAGTTCACGGCCGATAGCGGTAGCGTAATATTGAATAAAAAGGCCGTAGAGATCTTCAATTTTAAAACGCCAGAGAATGCCATTGGCCAAAAAATCCAAATTGGACGCGACACGCTTGAAGTGGTTGGCGTAATAGACAATTATCACCAGGAGGGCCTAAAGCAGGATTTCAGGCCAACAGCATTTCGCCTGATGAAAGATGCGCGTGCTTATTTCTGCATCAAGCTCAACACGCAACACCTCGGTGAGACCATGGCCTATCTCAAGGAAAATTATGCGAGGGTATTTCCAAATAACCCATTCGACTATTTCTTTCTCGACACGTTCTTCAATCGCCAATACAAAAATGAAAGGCAATTCGGATCGGTGTTTGGATTCTTTGCTGTGCTGGCAATTTTTGTAGCCTGCCTTGGCTTGTTCGGGCTCGCTTCTTTCAGCGCGGTTCAGCGCACAAAAGAGATCGGTGTTCGCAAAGTGCTCGGATCTACGGTGTCGCAAATTTTTGTATTGCTATCGCGAGATTTTCTAAAACTTGTATTGCTGGCCAACCTGATCGCCATTCCTGTCATCTGGTATATTATGGACAGCTGGTGGTTGAATGCTTTCACATTTAGAATTTCGATAGGGGTATCGGTATTTGCTTTGGCGCTTATCCTCTCGGTGGCCATTGCGCTGATCACGGTAAGTTATCAATCGCTTACGGCCGCCATGACGAATCCTGTGAAATCATTACGCTACGAATAAATCAATCTACCCAACATGCTCACTAACTATTTTAAAATTGCACTTCGTTCTCTACTCAAGTTTCGCGGATATGCGGCCATCAACCTGCTCGGCCTCGCTATGGGGCTGACGGCCGGAATACTGATCTTACTTTATGTGATGGATGAACTTTCATTTGATAAATTTCACGTCAAGCGCGATCGCATCTATCGCGTAGAATCAAAGTTTGCCGCGACTAAATCTGCGAACGGAGTGGGAAGCATGGAAACCAACGCCTGGGCTATTGGAACCGTACTGCGCAAAGATTACCCCGAAGTTGAAGCGGTCCTCTATACACGCAATGGTTCGAATTTACTGCTGAACTATGAAGGTAAACGCATTCGTGAGCGCATTCACTACGCCTCTCCGGAGTTCTTCACCATTTTTTCGTTCCCACTTATCAGTGGAAATCCCGCGACTGCGCTGAATGAGCCGTATTCAGTTGTGATCACCGAGTCTATGGCCAGAAAATATTTTAACGGACAGGAAGCGCTCAACAAAACGCTGATCGTTGCAGACACGATGAACTTTGTAGTTACCGGTGTGATGAAAGATATTCCATCGACCTCTCACATTCAGCTCGATATGGTCATGTCTTTTTCAACCTATACTTCCGTGATCAACCCGTTTTTCGACTACGGGGGAGGTTGGGGAAACATCAACATTCGCAATTATGTTTTGCTGAAGCCAGGCGCGAACGCTGAAGCCTTCATGAAAAAAGCAAAGGACATCTATACGGATCGTGCAGCTTCTATGCTCAAAGACTGGGGCGTTGAAGCAAGTGTCGTCTTTACACCGCTCACAGATCTCTATCTCACCGCACGCAGTAATGGACTTGGGCCATTGGGCAGCATTGATCGTGTTTACCTGTTGTCGGGCATTGCTGCGTTTGTGATTTTGCTAGCGTGTATCAACTTCGTGAACCTGACAACTGCGAGGTCCGTTTATCGAGCCAAAGAGGTCGGCTTGCGAAAAGTTGCCGGGTCAACCCGTCAGGGACTTGTAAAACAATTTCTGAGCGAATCGTTCGTGCTGACGCTGTGCTCGCTGATCATCGCAGTTGCACTTGCCGGACTCATGCTTCCGCTGTTCAATCAGCTGCTGGCGAAGACATACACCATACAATCGCTGCTCGCGCCTCCGGTAGTGATCGCGATCGTGATCCTGGTTGCCGTTGTCACGCTCTTGTCCGGATACTACCCTGCGATGGTGCTTTCTGGAATGCGCCCGGCAGATGTATTGAAAGGGAAGATCCAAAGCAGTGCAAAAGGAATTCAACTCAGAAGAGCCCTCGTTATTTTTCAGTTCGTGATATCCGTTTCTTTGGTTCTGGGCACGCTCATCGTGGTTCGTCAACTCGACTACATGCAGCGGCAGGAACTTGGATTTGCAAAAGATGAGATCTTCGTTGTGAACGCTGGCCGCGCGCATTCTTTGAACACTGATGGATTTGAAACTTTCAAGAATGACATAAAAGCTCTTTCGATCGTAGACGAGGTGACGTTCACCAACTCGATTCCTGGCAATCAGGGATGGAATGGACAGGTCGCCTATCCTGAGGGGAAATCGGGTGAAGAAGCCGTAAGTGTCGAGTACATGGCGATTGATGAACGGTATATTCAGACACTCGGTCTTCAGATCGTTGCGGGCGAAGGGTTTTCAAAAGATCACGAGGCGCATCTCAAGGACGGACTTGTGCTGAACGAAACTGCGGTGTCGATGTTCGGCTGGTCATCTCCTCAGGAGGCGATAGGCAAAAAGATCACATCTCCTTCGGGCTATCCGGCAGGCGAGGTCATTGGCGTTGTAAAAGATTATCACCAGCTGGGTTTGCAACAAAAGATTGGCCCCATGGCGATGGATTACAATCCGGGTTCTGCAAACATGTATGCCATTCGATACAAGGCAGCCGATACCCAGCAGCTGATCGCGTCAATCGAAGGTTTGTGGAAGAAGCATTTTCCGGGTTATGATTTCACCTTTTTCTTTCTCGACCAGGATTTTGAACGTCAGTATCAGTCTGAGCAAAGGCTGGCCCAGGTTTTTGGTTTGTTTGCAACGATCACAATCCTCATTGCCGTGATCGGGCTTCTCGGACTGGTTTCATTCATGGTTGCATCGCGCACTAAGGAGATTGGCGTTCGAAAGGTTCTCGGTGCCGATGTGCTCAGTATCACAACACTGCTCTCGAAGGAATTCCTGGTTCTTGTCACCGTTGCGAATCTGCTGGCATTCCCGTTGGCCTGGTACTTCGCCAATGAATGGCTTGAAAAATTTGCCAGCAGAGACTCGATCAGCCCGATGGTTTTTGTTTTAACACTGGCAATCGCGGTTACGGTCACACTCGTCACGATCAGCTTTCAAACGGTTCGCGCAGCCATGACAGATCCGATCAAATCGCTGCGATATGAGTAGCGGATGCTGAAAGATTCAATACAGAAATCCCGCGGTTCAACGCAGGATTTCTGTTGATGATCTCGCAAGGGTTGGTGAGGTGAGCGATTTATCTCAGTTTACGATAAACATTTGCCCATATGTTCAAAAGCATCCTCACAACCGCGCTGCGCAACATGATTCGCAACCGGTCTTTTTCGCTGATCAACCTGATCGGTCTCAGCATCAGCATGTCACTGGCGTTGCTCGTTATTCTGATCATCCGCGAGCAATTCACTTATGATAACTTTCATCGTGATGCCGGGCACATCTTTCGCATCAACACAAGAGCATTTCGTGTAAACGGTGGAACGGAAGATTATGCATCCACTCCGCTTCCGGTAGCACGAACACTGAAAGAAGATTACACGCTCATTGAAGAACTCGTACGCGTCAACCGGAGATTTCGTGGCGATGCGATCTACGGCAATACAAACGTATCACTCTATGGTTTGCTTGCCGACCCAGCATTTCTTCAAGTATTCAACTTTCCACTTGAAAAGGGAAATGCAGCAACCGCTTTAAACGATCCCAAATCGCTTGTACTCACTGCAGAAGCGAAAGAAAAACTTTTTGGAGATCGCGAGGCTTTGGGACAGTCGGTTTCTATAGCCGGATATGGCGAATTTACGGTGACGGGGGTATTGAAAAATTTGCCCGGCAAAACACATTTTGAGTTTGAGATGCTCGGGTCGATGAACGCGCTGCCAGGATGGGAACAGTCAGGGATCGTATCTCAAACAACTGACAATTGGAACGATTACTATTCGAGCTATCAATACTTTAAGCTGAAGCCCGGCAAGACGGTCGCGGAAGTTGAAAAAGCGCTTGACGAAATCGCGAAAAAGAATTACGTGGGACTGCGGTTGGAAACGCGCGACAAAGGTTACGGCTTCTTCCTGATGAACCTGACTGACATTACCCCCGGACCCGCGATGTCGAATAACATGGGCACCGGTATGCCCGATGTGCTGATCATATTTCTGAGCGTGCTGGTAGGCATTGTCATGGTGATGGCGTGCTTCAACTACACCAACCTGATGATCGCCAAATCGCTCACCCGCGCAAGAGAAATTGGTGTGAGAAAAATTGTCGGTGCGCAACGCTTTCAGGTGTTCTTTCAATTTGTTGGCGAAGCTGTGGTTTTTGCGCTGGTCAGTCTTGTTTTTTCTTATGTGATGATGCAAGCGCTGAAACCCGCGTTCATGCAGCTGAACATTGCGCGCGAATTCGCTGCCGAGCTGAAAGAGGATTATTCTCTTTTGCTCTATTTCATTGCATTTGCGTTTGCAATCGGGCTCATCGCTGGACTTTTACCGGCAGGATATTTATCGTCTTTCAAGCCGGCCACTGTACTTAAGGATTCGGGCAACGTCAACGTCTATTCGAGGCTTACATTTCGAAAAGCGCTTATCGTTGTGCAGTTCGTGCTGTCGATTACATTTATCATCGTGGTGCTGGTGGTACATCGTCAGATCAATTTCATGGTCAACATGGATTACGGCATCAACGACAAAGATATTCTCAACGTGCGTTTGCAGGGCGTTGAGTTCCGGAAGCTTGCCAACGAGGTGAGCACACTGCCAGGAGTCGTTTCAGTAGGAGGCGTGTCGCATCGACTCGGTACGTGGGCCGATCGTTCCAGCGACTACCGGAGGAACCTGGAGGATGAGCCGTTCGTGATGCGCGATTTTGTTGTGGATAACAACTACGTCACCAACCTCGACATGAAATTTCTGGCCGGGCATAATTTCGATCCATCAGAACAGGGCGAATTGGAAAAACATGTCATCCTCAACGAAAAGGCATTGGAGATGTTCAAGTTCGAAGATCCCATCTCAGCGATCGGTCAAACCATCTGGACAGACGACTCCCTTATGCTCACCGTGATTGGTGTCGTAAAGAATTTTCACTTTCGTCCACTGAGTTACCAGATTGGCCCCATTGCGTTGCGTTACAATATCAACAACCTTCAATTTCTCAGCGCGCGGATTGCGCCCTCGCAAAAGGAAATTATTGTTGCCTCGCTCGAGTCGGCCTGGAAGAAAGTTGATCCTATCCATCCGCTTGAGTGGAAAATGATGGAAGACGAGATCGATGAAGCGTACACGTCCGCTGGTTTCACTGATATTTTAAAGATCGTTGGATACATTTCGTTTCTCGCGGTAAGTCTTGCTTGTCTGGGAATGCTTGGAATGTCGATGTATTCTACACAAACGCGAATGAAAGAGATTGGCGTTCGCAAAGTGATGGGTGCAAGCTCGCAACAGGTCGCGATTCTCCTTAGCCGAAGCTTCCTCATTCTCATGGCGATCTCAGCATGCATTGGCATTCCGCTCGGTTACTTTTTTGGCGACATGTTTTTGCGCACTTACGCATACCGCGTTCCGATTTCTGTCACCTTGTTGTTGACAGGAATTTTAATTGTTGGCGGCTTAGGCCTTATCACCATTTGGTCGCAAACATGGAAAGCTGCAACTGCTAATCCAGTTCGCTCATTGCGTTACGAATAATTTTTATTGCTTGACACATGAAAATTTTTCGAAGCACACGTGTATCCTTGAACGCGTTCGGAAGTATGATCCAAAAGCGGCCCGAACTGCCCGGTCCGCAAGGATTCCACGGCAGAGTATAAAAGATTGATCTCTGGCGTTGCGCGGATATTTCTTATCGGGACATTGGAATTAAGAACTATTGAAGCAGAATTGAATAATATTGAAGCATTTTTTGGTTGTTATTGTTTTTCCAAATACAGTTATTCCCATGATTGGAAATGATATTCTTTATGCGCTCAGACAATTGAAACGCAACAAAATTCTTGCTGCAATCAACGTGCTCGGATTGACGATCGGCATTAGTTCATGCCTGGTGATCTTCCGGATTGCCAGCTATGAAATGAGCTTCGATACTTTTCAACCCGATAAAGATCGGATTCATCGCATTTACTCCGTGTTTGAAGGTCCTTCGAGTGGAACGAATCGTGGTGTGTCGGATGCGGTGCCTCATTATGTAAGAGAAAATTTCACAGGCGTTGAGGCAGTCGCGAATTTCAACAGCTGGAACCCAAAGATCAAAGTACCTTCAAGCAATGAAGTAAAGTCATTTGAGTCGGACGGCAACACCATCATAACAGTTCCCGACTACTTTCGCGTTTTCGATTATTATCAATGGATTGTCGGTGACGCTGAGACTTCATTGTCCGAGCCGTTCCGTGTTGTGTTAACGGAAAATCGTGCAAGGTCATTCTTTGGAAATATTCCATTCAAGGAAATGATCGGCAGGGAAGTTATTTATCGCGACTCGTTGCATGTATCTGTGTCGGGTATCGTTAAAGACATTGAACAACGTACGGACTTTGATTTCACCGATTTTGTTTCATTCAGCACGGTTGAAAAATCGTGGTTGTCGAAGAACATACGTGTAAACGATTGGGGAGGCACAAACAGTGGTTCGCAGTTGTTTGTGAAATTGAGCAAAGGTACAGGTGTTAAAAAAGTTGAAAGTCAACTGATCGACCTGGCAAAGGTCTACAAGGAAAAAAATCCGGATGGTGACTATACAAAAACCTCGGCCCTTCAACCGCTATCGGACCTCCACTTTAACACAGACCTTGGCATTTTCGATAACAGCAGGTCGGTTGCCAACAAGGCCACGCTGCAAACGCTGATCATTGTTGCTGCATTGTTGCTTATCATCGCAGCAATCAATTTTATTAATCTGGAGACAGCGCAAGCTTCAAAACGCGCGAAAGAAGTAGGTGTGCGAAAAGTTCTTGGAAGCTCGCGCGGAAGACTGGTACGGCATTTCCTTGTTGAAAGTTTTCTGCTTACAACCGTGGCTGTGGTGTTGTCAATTGGCGTGGCTTGGTTGTCGATCGAATACTTCCGTGAGTTCCTCCCTAAGGGGTTAGAGCTCCATGTAACCGAACCCTTGATCATTTATTTCTTAGTCGGTTGCATCGTTGGTGTCACGCTGCTTGCTGGGTTGTATCCGGCATTCGTGTTGTCGTCTTATCAGCCCGCCCTGGCACTCAAGAACCTCGCCCACAGGAATAGTGCAAATTCACGGTCATCATTCATTCGCAAGGGACTCACAATATTCCAGTTCGGATTTTCGCAGGTCATGATTGTTGCGACATTGGTGGTAGGCATGCAAATCAGTTTTATGCTGAACAAGGATCTTGGCTTCGACCGGGACGCCATTGTTTATTTTAACACGCCATGGTATGAGCGTGCAAGCAAGCGCGATGCGTTTCATCAGAAACTCGAGCAGCTGCCTGATATTGAAAAGATCAGCTTGCAAATGGACCCTCCCAGCTCCAATGGTTACTCTTCATTCACAGTCGACTTTGACAATGGCAGCGAGATCTTAAAGCATGAGGTTCACATCAAGTATGGCGATACTGCCTATCTAAACCTCTATCATATTCCTTTACTTGCGGGAAGAAACGTTCTACCCAGAGACACAGTTACGGAATACCTCATCAACGAGACGTATCTTCATTTGCTTGGATTCGAAGACCCCAGAGACGCCATAGGGAAAGTCATTCACGATAAAAAAATGACAATCGTAGGCGTCATGAAAGATTTTCATAACAAATCGCTGCATTCGCAAATTGATCCGATCGTTTTTTCTTACGACAAGCAAAACTCAAGCTGCTTTGGGCTGAAGATTGCTGCCAGCAAAGTATCCGATATCAAAGGTGTGATGGCCAAAGTTGAATCGGCATGGAAGGAAGTTTACCCCGACAATAAATTTGAGTATCAGTTCCTGGATGAAACCGTCAAGCGGTTCTATGAAACCGAAACGCGTACGGCTACGCTCACAAATATCGCCACCGGAATTTCTATTCTCATCTCTTGCCTGGGTTTGTTCGGTCTTTCATCATTTACGGTAATTCAACGCACCAAAGAGATTGGCATCCGCAAAGTTCTGGGCGCGAGCGTCAACAGTATCCTCATGCTTTTATCGAAAGATTTCCTGAAGCTCGTGGTGATCGCCTTTGTGCTCGCAGTTCCGTTGGCCTGGTACCTGATCGATCTGTGGCTCAAGGATTTTGCCTTCAGGATGGACATTGGCATTTGGATCTTTGCGCTCGGAGGTGTGCTTTCGATCGCTATGGCATTTTTCACCATCAGTGTTAAAACGGTAAACGCAGCCAAAGCCGATCCTGTGGATTCGCTGAGGTACGAATAAACTGTAACCTTTTTTAAAACTCACGGTATCCTTCAAGATATCCTTATTCCCTATGTTTCGAAACTACTTTACTTCGGTCCTTCGTTACGTATCTCGTAACAAGGCTTTCACGGCCATCAACGTTTCCGGCCTCGCTATCGGTATGATGGCGTGTATGCTGATCGTGCAGTTTGTGCTTCACGAGTTCAGCTACGACAACTTTCATGTGAACGGTGACAGAACGTTCCGCCTGCAACTTGATCGCTACAACAAAGGTGAGATTGAGACGCGCTGGGCGTCAGGTGCGCTGGGTATCGGTCCGGATCTCAAGGCTAACTTTCCCGAGGTAGAGAAGATCGTTCGTTTGAGACGGGGTGACGCGGTGCTCTCGTACGGTGATAAGTTTTTTAAGGAAGACGGGTTGTATATGGCCAGCGAGGATTTCTTTGAAGTGTTTTCGGTAAAGCTTCTCGAAGGCGTTGATTCCCTGGTGTTGAAAGAGCCATACAAAATGGTGATGTCGAAGTCGATGGCCAGGAAATATTTTGGCGATGATGACCCGGTTGGCAAAACTGTTCGCGGTAACGGACGAGACGACTACGAGGTGGTTGGAGTTTTTGAAGACCTTCCCGCCAACACGCACATGAAGATCAATGCTTTGACCTCATTTGCAACGTTTGAAAAGTGGATCAACAATCCTGAGCAAATGACCACCTGGCAGTGGGATGGTTTCATGACTTATGTGATGCTCCGCAAAGGAACAGACCCGAAAGCATTCGAAGCAAAAATTCCGGCCTACGTTCAGAAACGGGAGGGAGAGAGGCTCAAGCGTTACAATGCCGACATGGTGTTCAATCTTCAGGCATTGTCGGACATCCACCTTGATTCAGATTTCATCGGAGAATTCAAACCGAATGGCGATCGTAAGTCAGCGTATTTTCTTTCGGTGGTGGCCGTATTGATCCTTGTCATCGCGTGGATCAACTATATTAATCTTTCTACTGCCAAATCGATTGAGCGTGCGCGCGAAGTTGGTGTTAGAAAGGTGATGGGAAGTTTTCGCATGCAGCTCGTTCAGCAGTTTTTGTTTGAATCACTGTTGCTCAACTCAATTGCCATCGTTATGGCCCTTGTCATGGTGTTGCTGCTCACACCCTGGTTTGGAAAACTTACGGGCAGGCCGCTCGATTATACGATGTTCAAAGCGCTGTTATTCTGGCTTTCGATGGGAGGATTGATTGTTGGTGGCGCTCTTCTGTCGGGACTTTATCCGGCATTTGTTCTCTCCGGATATAAACCTGTAGAAGTGCTCAAGGGAAGATTCAAGAATACGGGCCATGGCGTGTATTTCAGAAAAGGAATGGTGATCATCCAGTTCGTTGCATCGATTACGCTGATCGTTGGAACGTTTACGGTATATCGCCAGATCAAGTATATGCGACAGCAGGACCTTGGTGTCAACCTCGAGCAGACCTTGGTTGTCAATTCTCCCAATGTCGTAGTCGATTCCACCTATGCGGGAAAATTTGAAGTCTTCAAACAAGAGATCACACAATATCCTGAAGTGATCGCCATGAGTGCCGCAACTTCGGTGCCCGGCACGCAGCCTGGATGGAACGCAGGCGGGATTCGAAGGCTCAGCCAGCGTGAAGAGGAAGCCAACCAATATCGCGTCATTCTCATGGACCACGACTATATCGGCCTCTACGGATTGAAAGTACTTGCCGGTCGCGGCTTTTCAGGTGAGGTTGTCAACGAACAAACGAATGTGATGCTGAACGAATCCGCATGCCGTCAAATGGGATTCTCAAAGATCGAAGACGCCATCAACGAAAAAATTTATTTTTGGGGCGATACGTTTGCCATCGTAGGCGTTTTGAAAGACTACCACCAGGAGTCACTCAAGAAAAACTTCGAGCCATTGGTATTTCGATACGAACATTCTCCCGGTGGACTTTATTCGATCAAATTCAAAACTTCTGATGTTCAAGCCTCACTTGCAAAATTCGAAGAGCATTGGAAGGCGATCTTCCCGGGGAACCCTTTTATTACATTTTTCCTCGATGATCATTACAATCAACAGTACCAGGCCGACCAGCAATTTGGAAAAGTATTTGGAATTTTTTCTGCGCTCGCCATCTTCATCGCTTGTCTCGGTTTGTTCGGACTCTCGTCACTGACCGCCATTCAGCGCACAAAAGAAATTGGAGTTCGAAAAGTGCTTGGTGCATCGATCGGCAGCATACTCACGTTGGTTTCGCGCGATTATCTCGTGCTGATGTTGCTCGCCATCATTGCGGCAGTGCCGACTGCATGGTGGATCATGAATGGTTGGCTCAGTAATTTTGCGAACCGCATCGAACTCGTGTGGTGGATCTTCGCAGCTCCGGCCTTGCTCGTGATCGCTATCGCGCTACTCACAGTTTCTATTCACACGTTGAAAGCTGCGAGGGTGAATCCATCAAGAAGTTTGAGGTATGAGTAGAAAAATACAATTAGTTTCTGATTTTTCGGTTTTTGATTTCTGATTTTTGGTTTCAGAATTGTTTTGAATATTGACCAGGAAGATCAAAGTCTCAAGTATGGCCTCTGCCGCAGAACCCGTATTGAAATTTTTCTCCCGATGGCAGCGCAATTGTCTTGCATCGGAGCAATCGCGATAGACAAAAAAGGGAAGTGGGCGAATACCTTTACCAGACGTCTACAAGCGTTAAGGACTGAAGCGGCACCCCGCAGTAGCGATGGGTGGGAGCGATGGCACGAGGAGTACAGCGAAAGGCCTGACCCCGCCTTATCACAATTTAATCGTCTTCGATCAGCTTGATTCTGCGTTGCAAGTTGGTCTTACGGAATTTTTTTTGGGCGGGGAAACGCCCATATGTTTTGAACGAGCACGCGGCTAAGGCTGCCGATTACCCAACGGCATCTGATATATTTGCGCCACTTAGTTCGCGATCATGCTTAGCTGATTTGGTCAATCTATAACCGCACACATTTTGAGGTCCTGATGCACCAAGGCTTTCTGCTTTCAGCCCCCGATATCGCTGCGCTCATCGAGGACCTTCGGTTTTCGGCCTTCTTTAACTACTTCGTCACAACTTCTACTTCAACCCTGAGATTCTTAGTGGCCTCAGGGCCTTTGGTTGCATAAAGTGGTTTGGTGCCACCCCAGGCTTTGACATCAATCCGGTTTTGGTCGATTCCTTTCGAGATGAGCCACTCTTTGATCACCGCACCTCTTTCGTAAGACAGATCAGTTGCTTTGCCATTTCTTGTGACACAATCCGGGGTGATCGCAAAGAAATTCTTGCTGGGACCGATGGTAGTTATTTTTCCGTTGTAGTCACCGTTGGTATGTCCATGCAGCGTGACATGGCATGTAGGATTTTCCTGCATATACAAAAGCAAGCTGTTGAGGTCATATTCCGAATCAGGAGTCATGATTGCTGAAGCATCATAAAAATAAACACGGCCGAGCGTACCCAGCTGTCCTTTTTCAGCGCGCTCGAGGTTGAACGAAACCACAAACGTTGTTCCCATGAGATCCACATAAGGCTTCAACGTATCCGCTAATGGATTCTGATAATTGATCTCATACTCGATCTTCTTGTACCCAAAAACATCACAAACCAAACTCAACTTTCCGGTACCCTTCGGATCAGGCAGATACAAGTATTCATTTCCGTTTACATTTTTGATGAGCTTCTTTGTCTGCGCATTCAATACCTGAATGTTGCCATCAACGATCCGGTTATTCACTTTGTCATACATACTGAGAAAAACTTCAGTGTTGCCCAGCATGATGTGGTCATATTGTTTAATAGGAGGCTGCCAATACTCCGGATCGTAGCCGTCTTTTTTTCCGGCTGTATCGCTGGTCGCTTGCCCTTCACGGCCTCGATCATTGCTATTGGTAACTAACTGGGGCGCTGTTGAGCCAATGATCCCCGGTACCACGCGCACCCATGCATCGGGAAATCCAGTCTTGCGTTTTTCTCGCATGTCGTCCAGACAACTTTTCAGATCAGAGAAATAACCCGTATAGATGAGGTATTGGCCCCGCCCCGAATTGTAACCATAGTCGGCCTTTAGACCCTTACTTTTCAGTTCCTCAACATACTTCTGCGCGTAAGCTTCACGCGCGCCTGCGTAAACACCCAGAATGGTGTAGTATCCGGGAACGAGTTCTTTCGCGTTTTGCGCAGACCCTAACGTCACCAATCCACAAAGGAGAATTGTCAGTACGTGTTTTTGCATAATCGTGGGAGGATGATTCCTAAAGGTGTTGTTAAAATTTCAATTTTTCAATAAAAATTTTTTAATCGCTTCAAAAGGAATGGGACCTGGTGAATTAGGTCCTTGGTTATCATCGATAATTAATTCAAGTTGTAAAGTCTGTTAAACGCTTCCTGCGAAACCTTAAAATATTCTGAGAGACTCCTGATAATTTCCTTCGAAAGCCCTTTTTTATAATTGAGAATATCTGAAACCAGGCCCTTGCTCACACCAAGAATTTCTACAAGATCTTTTGCTTTGAGACCTCTTTCCTCCATAAAGGAATGAAGAAGTGCTATCGGGTCGACATCATCAAATGAATTATTTTTGACTTGATCACTCTATACTTCAGCGCTACCATACTTAGTAATTCGTTATCATGTATTGTTCATTGTTGTCGCAGAGTTTATCGTATTCAGCGTGGGTACCAATCCAGCAAATGAATAGATGAACGTGTTTGTCACCGAATATATAAAGTCAACTCTCACGATCCAATTTAGGGCTCAAATACGCAAAGGCGCTTCGTAGTTCTTGTAGCCTAAAATTCAAAGTTTGTAGCCCAAAGGCTCCAATAGGTAATCAATGTCTGCAGACAGTTTTTACCACAATTCACTATTCCGGCACGCCTTTTATTCTCCCCGCTGAATGCGGCTGACCATTCTCCTTTCAGTTATCTCCACGTTATCCATAGCTCAAGATCTTCCTCTGAAGCAGCGATACAACGACACACTATCCATCACACTCGAAAACGTTCCCTATGCATATCCGGTAAAATATTTTTCGGTGGAGATCGGGTGTGAAGATCTCAGGATGGCTTACATGGACGTCAAACCCGAGCGCCACGCGAACGGAAAAATCGTAATGCTTTTCCATGGCAAGAATTTCGGGGGTTACTATTGGACCAACGTCATTGAAGCACTCGTGAAGAATGGCTATCGGGTTATCGCGCCTGATCAGATCGGTTTTGGAAAATCGAGCAAGCCGATCATCGCATATAGTTTTCATACGTTGGCTACGCAAAACAAAAAACTTCTCGATAGCCTTCAAATTGAAAAAGTAATTATACTCGGCCATTCGATGGGAGGGATGCTCGGCACCCGGTTCGCGCTGATGTATCCATACCGGGTTGAAAAACTTGTTCTTGAAAATCCAATCGGGTTGGAAGATTACAAAGCGATCGTTCCCTATGTTACGGTCGATGAACAGTACACGAAGGAACTTCAATCGACTGAAGCAAGCATCAGGCGTTATTATCAGTCGTCATACTTCCCCGAATGGAAAGAGGAATACGAATACCTGGTCGATATCGCAGCAGGAGTTATAAACGCCTC
>CBHROW010000019.1:0-26089 GCA_966080355.1 uncultured Chryseosolibacter sp. | reverse complement strand
TTGTGGAACGAACTGATTTGCACTGTCCTTCACTTCCTGTTACCATCGAGGTGCTGAACAAAACGCTGTTGCCAGTGCTTGCCACATCAAACACGCCTTCAACCAACTGTGTTGCCGGAAAGGAAAATGGTGCAGCGCAGATCACAACGGTCAATGGAGTTGCTCCACCAGTTGCCGGATTCCAATACCAATGGTACATGGGCTCTGATACAACAGCGGTTGGCGCAAAGATGAGCGGTAAAAACAGTTTCGCACTGACCAACGTGCAGGGCGGTCCTGGAACTCTTGCCAACGCAGTAAGTCCTTTGCTCGTGAATGGAATTTACACTGTTGTAGCATTGAACACAGCAACCGGTTGTAAATCGAATGTACCGGTTCAGGTTCCTGATGGTCACGTGCTGCCTACACTTACACTCACGGCAGATCCGAATACGATTTGTGATCCGGCTATCGCGGGTGTACCAAAGAATGGCGTTGTAAAGCTTGCTACGGCAACACCGGGATACACCGGAAGCTATGCAGGAACGAAAACATATTCATACGACTGGTATAATGGAGAGTACCTCGGAGCTCCGCTTCCATCTCACACACCGGCTAACACCGGAACCACATCACAAATCTCAAGTCTCGCGGCTGCGTTCTACTCAGGTACAGTTACCATTGCCGAACTGGGTTGTACTTCCGGATTTGCCTCAGCTCAAGTGAAGGACCTAACGGACCTGCCGGATCTTACTTCTGCCTCCAAGCCCTCTACGAATTGCATAGCGGGCAAAGAAAATGGAGAGGCGAGTGTTGCTACCATTGACCTCGCGCCTGTTCCTGCTACCGGATTTTTGTATTCCTGGTTTAAAGGAAGTGATATCAACGCAGCGGGTGCCCCGATCGCAGGTGCATCAGGACCTGTGTTGAGCAATGTACAAGGTGGTCCCGGTGCGCTTGCCACTGGCCTTATCGCAAATGGTGAATATACCGTGGTTGTTGTCAAGCAAGCCAATGGTTGTAAAAGCCAGATGACTGTGCAAGTTGCAGATGGACAACTCAAGCCGACATTCAAGCTCACCGCAGATCCGAATACCATCTGTAATCCGGCAATTGCAGGAGTTTTGAACAATGGAGTTGTTAGGCAGATCTCATATACATTCAACAATGTCAATTATACGGGCCCGCAAACGCTTAGCTACAGTTGGTATAACGGCCAGTATGTAGGCGCTGCACTTCCTACCCATACCCCAGCTACGACTTCAATTTCACAGATCTCGGATCTTCCGCCCGCATTTTATTCGGGTACAGTCACTATCACCGAACTCGGATGTACATCGAATTTTGAATCTGCAGAAGTTAAAGACAGCTTTGATTTCCCTGACCTGACTATCGCTGTTACAAATTCTACCAACTGCATCGCTGGAAAAGAAAATGGTAAAATCCAGATCCAGCAAGTTGACGGAGTGAACACGCCTGTTGCCGGATATACCTATCAATGGTTCCGCGGAAATGACGTGACCGCTGGAGGTGCTTCAATTGCCGGAGCATCTTCCGAAACATTGAGTAACATTCAGGGTGGCCCTGGCCCGTTGGCGGCAGGATTGATCGTGAATGGTCAATACTCAGTTGTTGTTACTAACCAATCCAACGGTTGTAAGACCAATGAGATCAGGCAGGTGGCGGATGATCAAAAGAAACCGGTGCTTACATTGTTTGCTGATCCGAACACCATTTGTGATCCGGTCATCGCAGGCCAATTGAATGATGGTAAAGTTCGTCAGACGGCTTACTCTTATGTCAATCCTTCCTACACGGGACCACAAACCCTGCAATATCATTGGAGTGATGGCGAATATCTGGGCGTAGCGTTACCGAATCACACTCCGGCTACAACGGCTGCATCGCAGATCATCAACCTCCCTGCCGGATTTTACACGGGCGTTGTCGAGATCCAGGAGCTCGGTTGTTTCTCTGATCCGAAGTCTGTCGAAGTTGAAGATTCATTCGATAAGCCTGACCTGACATTCGATGTTGACCCTTCGACAAACTGCGCTGTTGGAAAAGAAAACGGCAAAATACACATCCTTACAGTTGATGCAGCGAACACGCCAGTTGCGGGTTACAAATACGAATGGTACAAAGGGAATGACATTACCGCTGGTGGTGCTTCAATCGCTGGAGTTACCACAGAATTGCTGCAGAATGTTCAGGGAGGCCCTGGACCACTGGCGGCCGGATTAATTGTGAATGGTGAATACACGGTGGTAGTCACAAATCAATCGAACGGATGTAAGACACAGTCAACTAACCAGGTTGCAGACGCTCAGGTAAAACCTTCCTTCACACTTGATGCCGACCCCAATACAATTTGTAATACTTCAATTGCAGGTCCCAACGATGGACGCGTTTTCCAGCTGGCATACACTTATGTAAATCCAGACTATACCGGACCGCAAACGCTTCGTTATGATTGGTACAATGGCGAATACCTGGGCGCTGCGCTACCTGGCCACACGCCAGCCACGACAGGTGCAACTCCGGAGATCACCAATCTGCCTGCTGCATTTTACACCGGTACTGTTACGATAACTGAATTGGGTTGCACATCAGACTTTGTTTCGAAAGAAGTTGTCACCGCTCCGGACAATCCGGTGCTTACTCCGGCTTTTGTTGAATCAACGAACTGCGTTGTCGCCAAGCGAAATGGAAAAGCGGAAATAACGCAAATCGATAGCGCTCCGATTCCCGCCACAGGTTTCCTTTACCAGTGGTACATGGGTAACGACATCACTGCCGGGGGTGCAACAATGGCAGGCGAGACAAATCCAGCCCTGAACAATATTCAAGGTGGACCAGGAACATTAACTGCAGCCATCAGCGCGTTGATAGTGAATGGTGAATATACTATCGAAGTTACTCGTCAATCTTCAGGTTGCGCAAGCACCATGACGATCCAGGTTCCTGACAAGCAAAAGAAACCTACGTTAACGCTTGCAGGTTCTCCGAACACGGTCTGCGTTCCAACGGTGCCAATGCCTTATGATGGCTCTGTATCACAGAATGTATTCGGATACACCGGAACATATGCCGGTACACAAACGCTGCAATATCAATGGTACAATGGCGATATATCAACGCCTCCGGTAGCGAATGGCGGATTGACTGCCAGCACATCGTTGAATAATTTGCAGGAAGGATTTTACTCTGCTACAGTAACCATCGATGAGATCGGTTGTACTTCAGACCTCGCATCAGCAGAAGTTAAAAACGGAAGATGGACACCTGTCATCGACATCGCCAAAGTCGATCAAACGGCCTGCCCTCCTGCCGCTCCAAACGGTCAGCTCGCAGCAACAATCGATGAGACAACTAATGGTGGAGCTGCTGGCGTCACGGCAGGTTATACTTTCTCGTGGACGGGGCCAGCAATATCAGGCGATCCGGCTCTTCCCGGAGGACCATCAGCAGAAAATGGTGCACCATTGGGAGGTCAGACAACAGCAACTCCCGGTCAACTTATCAATGTTGACGGAAATGAAAATTACCTCGTGTCAGTGGTCAGTCCGAAGGGTTGCCCTGCCAGCAAACCGATTTTCCTCTCTGATCATATTGTGACACCAACCGCGGTGTTGGTTCCTCAGGCACAGACTGCGTGTTCGCCCTCTAACGGTCAGATCACCGCGACAGTAACTCCAGCGCCTGGCGCGACAAATACCTACACATTCTACTGGATGATGGAAGATCCTTTCACCACAACAACCGATCCGGCAACGGTGATTGCAGCTGTCAATGGCAGCCCAGCGCTTCCGAATAGAAAGGCTGTGGGTGCATTGAATGCGAATATCGACCTCCACGATAATTTGATCTTCGGAGACTATACATTCGTAGTGGTAGACAACTACACATCATGCGTATCGCAAACTTATACGCAAACGGTTATCGACCAGACTCAGTCGAACATCACGTTCACGATCGGGGCTCTGCCAACGCAGTGCGCGCTGTCGAATGGAACATTGCAATTCAAGGCTGTCCGTGCAGACGCAACACTGACAAATTTTGATTTCGATTTGTATTTGGGTGGCCCTACCAATGCAACCCTGCCGATCAATTTTTATACTAATCCACCGGTGTTCGACATGGTCAACCTGAACGATGGAACGCCTCGATCTACGATCACATTTCCGCAAACAAGCTATCCGACAGTCGGACAAAATGTTGATGTTATACAAAACAGTTTGAACTCAGCAGTGTATACGGTGATCGCGACAGACGGACTTGGATGTCAGAATTTACAAACATTCTTCCTGCCGTTCCAAGGAGCTCATTCTATCGATGCTATAGCTACCAATTCAGCGATTTGCCCTTATACGATTGGCGATGGCGCTATCAGTGTGCGTGCGATTCCACCCGTTTTAAATCAGGACCGAAACCAATCCCAATTCACATTCCGGTTCTATCAAGGCGCGAATGCACTGCCTGCAAACCTCCTGACACTCGGAGCCGCACCTGCTCCTTTTATTACAAGTACAGTCGGCACCGAGTCAACATGCGGTGACGGTATCGACAACGATGCAGATGGAGCAATTGACGAAGGATGTCCCTACGCAAATGTTTACTCGATGACAGCTTCTTCGGAGGTTTGTAACAACGCAGCTGATGACGATGGCGATGGCCTCAGCGACATGGCCGATCCGGATTGCAGCGCGCGACTTTCCGCAAACAATCTTGCACCCGGGTTCTATACCGTTGAAATTCAAGAAGAGACATCCCTTGCAGATTGTAAAGTCTACGAAGTAGTTGAAATTAAATCGGATGCCCTTGCTCCGGTAATTTCCCTGGTCGGTAACATGACTCCGAACTCAGCTTGCGATGTTGCTGCTGCAGATGGTTCTATCCAGATCAACGTAGATCAGGATCCCGATGATCCGACAACACCAACTTATGACATCGATCTCGATATCGACCCTGACAATAATTTTCCGCAGAATGGCGTAGGTGCCGGCAACTATACGGCTACTGGTCTTGACGGAAATACTTACACCTTCACGGTCGATGCTTCCAACGGATGTACTGCCACGAAAGCGTTCACGCTGGTTGACAAACCTGCTGTTGCCGAGATCATCGATGGCAATACGCTTATCTTCAATGCAGAGTTCTGTGATGCCTCACTCGAAACAACTGCACATGCGGAGATCACCCGTTTGTCGGTGACGGGTCGCACAGAGGTTTGTGTAAACTTTATAGATGATGATGGCGATGGATTGACCGATAACGCTGACCCTGATTGTAACGACAACCTGGGCGATTACACTTTCGAATGGTACACCGACCCGGGTCTCGCTGTGGGCACGCGCATACTCGGGCCTGTTGCCGGAGACAACACGGCAACATTTGGTGGTGAAGTGCTTTCCAATGTCGCCTCACCTGTTCCAACAATAGACGTAACTAAAGGCACGTACTATGTTGTCGCAACGAAAGCGTTGCCCGGCCTCACGGGTGGTGTCGGATGTTTCAGTGCTGCCCTTCGCGTAGATATTGGTGACGCTACGGTCAAACCAGTACCTGTGCTCACTCCTTTCGGTGATACATCATGTGATGGAAACTTTGAAGGTCAGATCCAGCTGAATGTAACGACTCCAAGTCTCGCGCTAGGGGCGCCTTACACAAACCCGGGAGCCGGTGGCGCTTACACGTACACATGGGATCCAACCAATCCTACAGTGCTTGGTACAACAACAGTCAACGATGGTGATGGAACGAACGATGCTGGCGCTGATGACGACCTAGCAACCTCTCTCAATCCTGGCCTGTATAAAGTGAATGTGCTGAATGAGGCCACAGGTTGTAGTGTAAATACGTCATCAACCGTTATCAAAATTTCTCCTCCGGTGTTTACTATGACGCTGACGCCTGCAGATCAGAACCTATGCCGTGCTTCAGGCAGCATCCAGATCAACGACACGTTCCTCAACAATGTGTCTGACGGAGGGACCGGAAATTTCAACTTTGAGTGGTATCTGAATGATCCCACTTCTGCACGCCTGCAGGATGGCACGAACACAGATATTTCAGCAGACATGATCGATGCTACCAACTACTCGAGCATGGGCGCTGGAACATTCTATGTGGTTGCCGTTCGCAAGCCGAACACAGATCCAGGCTCCGGCTGTAAGTCTGCTCCGATGAGAGTCGACATTCAAGACGTAAGTAAAGATCCTATCGTTGACATCAAGCCATTCTCAGATACATCATGCGACAATGGTTTTGAAGGAAGACTGGAACTTACCATTTCCGATCCTGCGGGTAGCCCAGGCGTTGGTTCACCGTATACCTACGACTGGTCATCAACCTCGGGTAGCACACCTGCAGATGTGGGTAACATCGCTTTGTTCGATGGAACTGGCGCAGGAAACGAGATCATCACCAACAGAAACGATGGATCGTATACGCTTGTTGTCGGAAATAATTTTACACATTGCACGGCTTCCAAAACGGTGACTATTCTGCCAAGCCAGACACCGATCGTGATTGTGAGTGCTACACCAACCGATCAGGATGTATGCCGCCCTGACGGACAAATCGATGTAACCGGAATTACTGTTGGCGGAGCAAACGATCCAGATCTGACGACCGAGTTCACTTACACGTGGTATAGAAATGCCGTTACCACCGCTCCTCTCGTTGATGGGCAGGCAATTCCTGTGCAGATCTCGGCAAGCCAGCTTGTAACCGGTAACGGTGCTCAGCAATATCCAACAATGGGTGCTGGCACATTCCTCGTGAAAGCAAAACGCAACAATGGTGTGTCGCCCGGATCGGGATGTGAATCTGCTCCGGTAACCTTGATCATCAATGACATCAGCAAAAACCCTGTTGCTATTCTCAGTCCATTCTCGGATACATCATGCGATAATGGATTTGAAGGAAGGATCCAGATGAACGTTACCGATGTTGCAGGAACCCCAGGCGTTGGATCGGCTTATACTTACGACTGGTCTTCAACTGGCGGAACGACACCGGCAGACAATGGCGTGATCGCAAGCTTCAATGGTACCGCAGTCGGAAACGAAAACCTGACGAACCTCAACGATGGAACGTACACGCTGATAGTGGCGAATAATTTCACCCATTGTGTAACCAACGCGAATACTACCATTCTTCCGAGCCAAACTCCGATTGTGATCGTGAGTGCGGTTCCGACCGATCAGGATGTTTGCAGACCTGATGGACAGATCGATGTGACTGGAGTTACAGTAGGCGGAACGAATGACCCTGACCTGAATACAGAATTCACTTATACCTGGTTCAGGACCGATCCTACAACAGCGGCTCTTGTCGATGGCCAGGCGATTCCTGCACAGATCACGGTAAGTCAGCTCGTGTTGGGTAACGGAGCGCAGCAATATCCAACCATCGGAGCGGGAACATATTACGTGAAAGCTAAACGCAACAATGGAGTATCTCCCGGATCAGGATGCGAATCTGCTCTTGTAAGCAAAGTGATCCTGGACATTTCAAAAGTCCCGGTGATCTCATTGACACCGTTCTCCGATACCTCATGCGACAACGGATTTGAAGGAAGCATTCAGGTTGCCATTTCCGATCCTGCAGGAACTCCAGGTGTAGGCTCACCTTACACATACGACTGGTCTTCTAACACCGCATCTGTTCCTCCGGATAATGGAACACTTGCATTGTTCGATGGTACCGCGGTTGGAAATGAGAACTACGCGAATATGAACGATGGAAACTATATCGTGACTGTTGCCAACAACTTTACGCATTGTAAGAATACGGGTAACACCACGATCCTTCCCAGCCTTACTCCCATCGTGATCCCGACTGCCTCGGTAGTTGACCAGGATGTTTGTGCGCCCGATGGTCAGATCAGCGTGACTGATGTTACCGTTGGCGGCACGTCCGATCTCGCGAACATTAACATCAACTACACGTATACCTGGTACAAAGACGATCCGAGTTCAGCACCTTTGATGGATGGACAAGCGATCCCCGCACAAATTACCGTTAGCCAGCTTGTAGTTGGAAATGGCGTGCAGCAATTCCCTACACTTGGTGCCGGCACTTACTACGTGAGGGCGAAGCGCAAAAACGGTATACAACCGGGTTCAGGCTGCGAGAGTGCACCGCTGATGAAACAGATCAAAGACATCAGCGTCAACCCGAGCGTCTCTTTCACGGCAACACAGAACACAGCATGCGATAATCAATTCGATGCGAGCATCATCGTGAACGCGAGTGATGCCACAGGTCCGGGCATGGGCGCCCTGTATGATTTCACATGGACACAAGTTCCTGCTGGAAGCACGGTCGCGAATGCCAGCGATATTCTTGCGCCTCTTTCAACCGGTGGCACAGACGTGGTCGGCCCTGGAACGTATGTGATCAACGTGTACAACAACAGCACAAATTGTGCAAGCAATGCCAGCGTAACCATCACCAATAAGCCGGAACCCGTTGAAATCCTGACCGTCAACAAGACCGATCAAATGATCTGTTATGCCGATGGTGATATTTCAGTGACTTCGCTCAACACGGGCGCTCCGTTAAACTACACTTTCAACTGGTTCAAGAGCGATCCTTCAACAGCAGCGTTGACCGATAACACGCCTGCCATAATTACTGCCTCAACACTTGATGCCACGAACTACGCATCGATGGGCGGTGGCGTTTATTTTGTGGTGGGAACCAAGGTGAGTTCATCTGCACCGGGCTCCGGCTGTAAAACGCCTCCGTTCCGCGTAGTTGTGGATGACCTGCACGTAAACCCGGTCGTGACATTGACGCACACTCCAAACTCGAGCTGCGATCCTGTGAACCCGAACGGTACCATCATCGCCACTTCGGAAGAAGCCAACGGCAGCACAATCGACAATTACAGCTTTGCGTGGACATTGAACGGTGGGCCGTTGAACCCTGCAACTGTAGCGTCTCCAGTTGACAATCACACGGGCCAGTTGGCAAACGCGGAAGACGGTGCGTATGTCGTAACGGTTCAGAACGTTTCCAACACCGGCTGCTTTGTAACAGGAAGTATCTCGGTTGAGAAGAATCTGAATATCAGCACCCCGAACATCATCGATGTTGCCACCATCGATCCGACAAACTGTTTGCCAAGTGCCGAAGCTGAAGTTACACGGATTTCGATCGGTGGTCTGACGTTCTACAATCAGCCCCCGGATAACCTCGATGTGCAGTTCGACTACGAGTGGTATAAAGGAACGTTCGATCCTACAGCGCAGATCGCTGGAGAGATCAACCACAACATCTTATCGCTCACGCCTGACAAGTATTACGTGCTGGTCAAGGATCTCACCACGGCATGTAAGTCGACACCAAAGGAAGTGGTGATCAACGATGATGATATTATTTATCCGGATGTGGTGATCACACAATCGAAACTGCAGGTGAGCTGCGTTGCAGGCATTGGAAGTGCGGAGCTTATGGCAACGGCAGACGGAAACGATGACACTAATCTTAACTATGCGTTCACGTGGTTCAGAAATCTGAATACCACGCCTCCTTCTGCATCAACAGGAAGTACATTTTCAAATCTTGTTGCGGGAGATTATTCCGTATCCGTGCTCGACAATACAACAGGTTGTTCAAACACAGCGCTCTATATTGTTCCTGACGATGCTCCGCGATTCTTGCCTGAGCTTTCGCTTGCGCCAGATGCCCGCGTCAACTGTTTGATCAATGATGGCAGCATTCTCATCAGGGAAATTGGCTACGATCCGAACAGCGGATATCCATTCCCTCCAAACTACAGCGCGCAGATCTACCCGGGGCCTAATGCCGATACTTCGGTACCAGGTACACCACTTGCTTTCATCCCTGGGTTCAACCGAAACTGGCTTGCATCCGGATTGGATATCCTCCCTTACACCGTGAAGATCATCGACAACAATACGGGGTGCGTTACTGTTGCAGATGCATCGGTACCGGACGGAAGAACAGCACCGGTTGTAGCAATCGTAATGGACAATCCGTTGATCAACTGTGACCCTGCCCGTGCTAATGGCCAGCTCTCGGCAACAGCGGATCAAGGACTGGTAGGTGGTTACGCGTTTGAGTGGTACGGAGGCTCATCGGTGAGCGGATCAATGCTTAGCAACCAGAATATTCTTGTTGGTCAGCAAAACGGATCGTTTACCGTTCGAGTTACCAATAACGTGACCGGATGCTTTGCCGATAAAGTTGGATCGATCGCTGATGGAAGACTTCCTGCTCCTACTCCTACACCAGAACTTGTTCAGAACAGAACACATTGTAAAGTCCCGGATGGATGGGTGAAAGCTACCGTTGGTGGTGTTATTCTCAATTACAATTTTGATTGGTGGAATGGAGCGAGTGATGCCGGCTCACCGAACTTCACAGGCAACAATTACAAAGGCCTCGATGTGGGAACATATACCGTGAAGGCAATGGACATGACCACGGGTTGTTATTCTTCGCCAGTTCCGATCGCGGTTAATGACGCCCGCGTAACTCCGAGTCTGCTGTTCACAACTACACCTTCGTTCTGCGAGGATGTTCCTTCCGAGCTCAACGCAGGAACAGGTACGGTTCAGGTTGACTTCAATCCGTCTTCGGTTTTCAGCGATTCGATCGTGTGGGTCAACAACGAGACAGGCGCGTTTGCTGGAGAAGGTGCTTATGTTACGGGCCTCTTCCCGGGATTCTATCGCGTTGATATTATGACCGACAAAGGCTGCGAGAATTCCGGTGTTACCGAAGTGAAAACTGAGATCCTCGCCTACAACCTGGTGACTAAAAACAACGATGCGAAGAATGATCTGTTCGTGATCGATTGCATCAGCAGATTCCCGAATAACAACGTGAAGATCTTCAATCGATCGGGCGTGAAGGTATATGATATCGATGGTTATGATAACCAGGATAAGGTGTTCAAAGGTCTCGGTGAGCTGGGCGTTTACACGACCGGAAACGAGTTGCCCGTAGGAACGTATTTCTACGTGATCGATAAGCGTGATGGATCGAAACCGAAAACTGGTTATCTTGAACTTGTAAAATGATGAAAAGAATTTTAGCACTGATCGCGTTGGTAGGTATCACTGCTGTGTTACACGCACAGCAGCGGCCAGTCCAGTCACTTTATATGTTCGATCCTTTGCTGGTGAATCCGGCTTATGCCGGAACGCACGTTCAGCTTAGCGGTACCGCGATCTATCGAAACCAATGGGTGAATTTTCCAGGTGCACCGAAAACCCTCACAGGAACGGTTCACTCCGGCTTTCGAAAAACGCGGGTCGGGCTTGGGTTGATCTTCGGAAACGATCAGATCGGTGTTCACAGTGACAACAGCGCATATTTTGTTTACTCCTACAAAATCCCTGTGTCGAAAAGAAAGGATGGCGGTGCGATTGCGTTTGGCCTTCAGGGCGGATTCAACAATCTGACATCAGACTACTTCAAGACAAATCCGCGCGATGGCGCAGAGATCGGAGTCATTAACAGATTCAATCCGAACTTCGGTGCCGGAATGTTCTACCGCAAGGCGACAACGTATGTTGGAATTTCAGTTCCGTACATGCTCAACAACCGGACCATTGACGTGCTTAACAAAGAAGCCGACACGATCAACGCTGCCGGAAAGCAACAGCGCTACTACTACCTCATGGGCGGATTTACAAAAAAGATCGGCCCGAATGTGAAATGGATGCCGAGCACATTGATCCGCGTTCAGGAAAATGCACCGCTGAGTTTTGACATCAACAATACGATCATTCTCTACGATGTAGTCGGACTTGGATTAAGCTATCGCAACGGTGATTCTGTGGTCGGTCTTTTTGAACTACAGATCAACGACAACTTCCACGTTGGTTATGCTTACGATATTACAACATCCGCAATCAGGATGTATTCGAACGGATCGCATGAGATCATGATCAACTACCGGATCAAGCTGCCAGGCATCCACAAAGGCTTGCCATGTCCGTCTTATTGGTAGGGAACGTGATCCATTATCCGTTTATTAGTTGATCCGAACGCAGTTAAAACGTTCATCGTCAGGATCGACATCATTTTTTAAAATTCGGATTTTCTCGGTTTCGGTCGGATTGAACAATCCGACATGGAGCCTTTTTGCCCAATACATCATTGCCTGCTCGACATGCACGGATCAACCGATCAAAGCTTTTTTAGAACAGTTCGGCTTTCATCACGATCTCTTTCGTGACGTTGTAAAACTCCTTGTGAATGTTGAACTCGGGCTCGCCATCCTGCTCTTTGATCACGTAACTCCCGTCTTCGAGCATGAGGTAAGAATTAACGTTGTCTTTAAGATTGTATCGAAGATTGTTGATGGCCTGCCTTTTGAGGATCTCTTCCTCGAGCGAGAACAATGATTCGATTCTCCGATCGAAGCTCCGCACCATCGCATCTGCGCTACCGATATAAACTTTCGGATTACCAGCATTGTGGAAATAATAAATACGGGAATGCTCGAGGTATTCGCCCACGATAGAGATCACTTCAATATTCTCACTCAATCCTTTTCTGGCTGGTCGTAAGCAACACATGCCACGTACGATAAGCTTCACTTTTACCCCGGCCTGCGATGCTGCATAGAGGTCATCGATAAACTCCTTGTCCTGGAGAGAATTCAATTTGATCACAATACCTGCCGGAATTCCGTTCCGTGCGTTATCGGCTTCGCGCTGGACGAGATTGCTGAGCTGGATGCGCATGTCTCGTGGCGAAGTGATCAGGTTGCGATATGTAGTAGGCTGCGAATGCCCGGTAATAACATTGAAGAATTCAGACACATCCTGCGCATAGGCTTCACGCGTGGTCAATAGCCCGATATCAACGTATAGTCTTGACGTAGTTTCGTTATAGTTTCCACTCGACAAATGCACATAACGGTAGACTTTGTCGTTATCTTCTTTGCGTACAATGAGCAGCAGCTTCGTGTGCGTCTTAAGGCTGCTCACGCCATAGATCACAAAGCACCCGGCCTTTTGCAAACGTTGTGCTTCGCGAAGATTGTTTTCCTCATCGAACCGGGCCTTTACTTCGAAAAGAACTGAAACGTGTTTTCCATTCTCGGCCGCCTTCAGCAACGCTGCCGTTACCCTTGATTCTTTCGCTACACGGTAGATCGTGATCTTTATGGAAAGCACATAGGGATCATCGGCCGCCTTCTCCAATAATTCGAGAACAGGCTCCATCGAATTGTACGGATGGTGAAGCAGTATGTCGCGCTCTTTCAATACATCGAACAACTCACGACTTCCCTGCTCCGGAAAATTCAACGGCTTGATCGGTTGTCGCGGTTGCGCACGTTTTGTTTTAAATTCAGTGTGTCCTACGATCTGCAGCAGGCCTGTAAAGTCGATCATACTGTCCTTCGAGACCGTAAAAATATTGTGATCGTCAAGGTCCCATTGGATCTTCAGCAAACGCATCATCCAAGGGTCAGGATTTTCTTCCACTTCGAGTCTCACCACCCTACCACTCCTCCGCGTTTTCAGTTTTCTTTTCAGGTCTTCCAAAAAGTTGGATTCGATGTCTTCACTTTCCTCCAGCGTAAAATCACCGTTGCGATTGATGCGAAAAAGATTCACGCTCGCGATCTCCACATTGCGGAACAAGTGATGAATATTCTGACGAATGATATCTTCAATGGGAACGAACTGGATCTGCTCTCCGGTATCGATCTCGTAAAAACGCTGAAGATTGTTCGGAACCTGGATAAACGACACCTTCAGTTGATTCTGGTGATCGGTAGGGTTCTTCGTCACCACGCCAACCAACAAGCGGTTATTCATCAGCACGGGGAATGTGTGGTAGCTGTCGAACACCATGGGCGTGAGCATCGGAAAAATAGTATTGTAAAAATACTCATTCACCTTTTGGATGCTCTCTACACTCAGGTCGTGAAATCCTGCAATGATGAATCCGTTGCTTTGAAAATGTGGTTTGAGCTTGTTAACGTAATGATCGTTCTGGGCCTGATAGAAGCGTTGCGTTTCACCCAGCAGGAGCTTGCGAAAAGGCTCCTCGCGAAGGCCATTATAGTCGAATCGCTCTTTGCCGTAGTCGATATAATTATAAAGACTTCCCAGGCGAATGGTACAGAATTCATCGAGATTCGAAGCTGTGATCGACAAAAATTTCAGCCGGTCGAAAATACTCCGGTCCGTATGTCTCGATTGATCAAGCACGCGATAGTTGAACTGAAGCCAGCTGAGGTCTCTGCTGATATAGTTACTCTCAGCGATATGCTGGGCAACTTTGTCCATTGAAACTAGCGCATCATTCATGCTGTCAAAACAAAAAAATGGTGGAGTATATCAGATATCGATTCTGGCGTACTTCGCGTTCTTCTCTATGAATTCCCTTCGTGGAGCAACCTCATCACCCATCAGCATCGAGAACAAGTGGTCGGCTTCAGCGGCAGATTCTATACTCACCTGTTTAAGCGATCGTTTTGCAGGATCCATCGTAGTCGACCAGAGCTGGTCGGGATTCATTTCTCCCAATCCCTTATAGCGCTGCACATTTACGGAGTCATCCTTTCCACCACCGATCTCTTTCACGATCGCTTCACGTTCTTCTTCAGTCCAGCAATATCTTTCTTCCTTACCTTTCTTCACCAGGTACAACGGTGGAAGCGCGATGTATACGTAGCCGTTTTCAATAAGCTCCTTCATGTAACGGAAAAAGAACGTAAGGATCAGGGTCCGGATGTGACTTCCATCAACATCGGCATCGGTCATGATGATGATCTTATGATAGCGGAGTTTGTTGAGGTTCAACGCTTTCTCGTCATCAACTGTTCCGAATGAAACACCAAGCGCTGTAATGATATTTTTGATCTCTTCGTTCTCGTAGATCTTATGTTCCTGTGCTTTTTCAACGTTCAGGATCTTTCCACGAAGCGGAAGAATGGCCTGGAAATTTCTATCTCTGCCCTGCTTGGCCGATCCACCAGCCGAATCACCTTCCACAAGATAAACTTCACACAGGCTCGGGTCAGTGCTCGAGCAATCGGCAAGTTTACCGGGAAGGCCCGTGCCGGTGAGCACGTTCTTGCGCTGAACCATTTCGCGAGCTTTGCGTGCTGCGTGGCGCGCCTGAGCAGCGAGAATGACCTTGTTGACGATCAGTTTCGCTTCGCGCGGATGCTCTTCCAGGAAGTTGTGAAGCATCTCCCCCACCGCCTGATCCACAGCGCCCATCGCATCGGAGTTGCCGAGTTTGGTTTTGGTTTGACCTTCAAACTGAGGTTCAGCAACTTTTACAGAGATCACCGCGGTAAGTCCTTCGCGAAAATCGTCACCGCTGATATCGATCTTTATTTTCTCAAGCAAGCCTGATTTATCTGCGTATGCTTTCAAGGTGCGTGTGAGCGCCCTTCGGAAACCTGCTACGTGAGTTCCGCCTTCATGCGTGTTGATGTTGTTCACGTATGAAACGAGGTTTTCCGTGAAGGAGGTATTGTAGCTCATCGCCACCTGCACTGGAATCTCGCCTTTGTCGTTTTCGATGAAGATCGGCTCGGGAATCAATCTTTCACGGGTTGAATCAATGTAATCCACAAACTCGCGTAGACCGCCTTCGGAGAAGAAAGTATCCTGACGTTGTATCTCTTTTTCGCGATCGTCTTTCAAATTGATCCGGATGCCGGGATTAAGAAATGCCAGCTCACGTAAACGCGAAGCAATAGTCTCGTAGTTATATTCCCAAACCGGAAATATCTGCTTGTCGGGTTTGAACAATATGGTCGTTCCGGTACGATCGGATTCCCCGATCACACGCACCGGAAATTTCGGAGTACCGCGCTCGTAATCCTGTTCGAAGATCTTTCCTTCGCGATACACAGTAGCGCGAAGCAATTCTGAAAGCGCATTCACGCACGATACACCGACACCGTGAAGACCGCCAGAGACCTTGTAAGTATTCTTGTCAAATTTACCGCCTGCGTGCAGCACGGTCATGACCACTTCCAAAGCCGACCGCTTTTCTTTCTCATGCATGTCGGTTGGAATGCCGCGGCCGTTATCTATTACAGTAATTGAATTGTCTTCGTTGATCGTGACCGAAATCTCATCGCAATAGCCAGCAAGCGCCTCATCGATCGAGTTGTCTACGACTTCCCAAACCAAATGGTGAAGGCCTTTTATGCCCACATCACCAATGTACATGGCCGGCCGCTTTCTCACGGCCTCCAAACCTTCTAAAACCTGAATATTACTTGCTGAATAGTCTGCTGGAACCTTGTCCTTTATTTCGCTCATTTTTACGCTTTAAAACCGTCAAAAATAAGCGATTTTGATGCCTTTACAGCATAATTAAGGTTAAAAAAACGCATGAATTTGAGCCTTTCTTGGGGCCCTTTATGAGGGTGTTGTTTTGTATCAACTAAAATTTTAGTTTTATCAGATATGATGGCAAAAATCCCGCGAATCTTCATCACATTATTCACCGCACTTCAGCTTGCTTTGATCGGCTATTCACAGTCTATGCAGCCGCGTTTTGGACAATACCGGTTGTCGCGATATTACTCCGCTCAAGACTCGCTGGACGCGATCAAAATACAAGGCGACATCGAGATCCTCGCCTCAAGAAGACCCTTCAATCAAAAAAAGTATGATAGCCTGATGGGACTGTACGGAACGATCTTCAAGCGCATGGCCTATAAAAATGTATATGCACCGTCCCGCGATTTTATAATTGATGACAGCCTTGCCGGATATGAAGATTTGAGTGAAGTAACCCAGGTCAGTGTCAATCGCAAGAAAAATATTCCGGATATTGTTTTCCGCTGCGAGAATCTTGTCGAGTTGGAACTGGTCAATTGCACGATTGACGAACTGCCCAGGCAACTGGATCGACTTCCGAACCTCAAGTCACTTTCCATCTATAACAATTCATCCAAAAGATCGATCAAACTGCCCGCAAACAAAACGATCATCAGGCTCATCATCAAGAATGAAAATCCAAGAGGTATTCCAAATTCTTTCAGGCCCTTTGAAGCGCTCGAGTCTCTCGACCTGGCTGAAAATAAGCTTACGCGATTTCCCAATGGGGCGAGGCACAACAAACATCTCCTTTCACTCGGGCTTCAACAGAACGAGATCACATTGAAGAACAGGATCAAAAAGCATCCGCATCTCGAACGACTGGCCTTGCAAAACAACAAGATCGAATATATTCCCCGGTCGATCAGGAATTGCCCGGGTCTGAAGAAGCTGTATTTCAATCTTAATCCGGTGTCGAACGTTCACCCGGCAATAGGCACGTTAAAGAAGATCGAAAATATTTCGTTCTACAGCAATCACCTGTCGGAAATACCAGCCGGAGTGTATCAACTGCCGAACCTTTTGGAGATCGATCTTTTTCACAACCAAATTGAAAACATAGAACCTGAATTCGCGAACTGGCAAAAACTTACAACACTTTATTTGTCGCACAACAAGCTCACCTCACTTCCAGAAAACCTCGACACGCTCAGTCAACTCTCAGGACTTTATGCGTGGGACAACCGCATCGGAAAGCTCCCTGACTGTTTGGGTAAGATGAATAATCTGAAGTTTATCCGCGTCAATAACAATTACATCAAAGCGCTCCCTGAAAACATGCTTGATCTGTCGCAGCTGGAAGAACTCGACATTTCACACAACTATATCGGAGAAATTCCTTCCGGATTGTTTGATCTTCCCAATCTCAAGATACTCGCCATCATGTCTAACACCTGGAATGCGCGAACCTTGAAGCTTCTCGAAAGCCGCGTAGAAGAAGCCCGCGCAAAAGGCGTGTTTGTGCACGTCTCGGAGAAAGAGTGAGCGTGTGCGATGTGCTGTGTTCGATGTACGATGTAAAGCTCCCTTCATCGTACATCGCACCTCGCGCATGGTACATTTCTCCCATTTTTTCATTAAATTACTATACGTCCTATCAAAACCACCAAGTCATGAAAAGAGCACTGCTTATTTTCGGCTTTTGCTTGCTGCTCGTCCTGCAGGCAACGGCTCAGACGCAAGGACAGAAAACTGCGAAGGCAGTAAAGCCAGTCGATAAAAAGATCTCGAAAACTACGGAAACGAAAGCCGGAAAAACCAACGATGTTGAGTTGATCAAGAACGTGATCGAGGCAGAAACGAAAGCTTACTTCGGGATCGATTACAAAACATGGATGGAAAGTTGGATGCACACGCCATCGGCTTATTGGTCGTTTGCAGACAGCACGGGCATCACGTCATTCGAAGGCTGGAAAGCGATCGAGATCGGATTCAATGATTATTTCGTTACGTCAAAACCATCCGACACTTATGTGGAACGCCAGTGGCAGGAAGTGAAAGTGTATGGTAACGGGGCATACGCCAGATTCAAACAGCGTGTCGTTTCAAACGGAGTTGTCGGGCCCGAACAAAGCGAAATCCGCGTGCTTGAAAAAGACAAAGACAAGTGGAAGATCCTGCTTGTCGGTGTGCTCAAGAAATCCATCTAGTATTGGCCTGAGCGCAACATCACCAATGTGCATGCTTCCAGCGCCTCGACACCTTGCGCTTCTGCCATGCGGATGAATTCATCGTTTTCAGTTCCGGGATTGAAGATGATCCGCTTTGGTTTGAGGCCCAGAATGTATTGATAATATTCAGGTTGTCGTTGCGGGCCGATGTATAAGGTAACCGTATCGACATTGTCAATCGCAGGCTTTTCGAAAATGTCCAATATTTCCTTGCCAAAGACTTTGCCTTCCTTGATGCCAACGGGAACTATCTCATGATCATATTGGCTGAGCATATTTGCCGCCAGGTAGGCATACCGGCCTGGGTTCGTTGTTGCTCCGATAATGACTGTTTTCTTCACGTAAAGTTCTGTATTTGTGCCACTAAACAAATTAATTCATAGGCTACCAACAAATTAAGGCTACCTTTCGTTTTCTTAATTCTAAAACACTATGCGTTTCCTTTCCGTTCTGGTAGTCGCTCTGGTAACATACTCGGTTGCAACTGCCCAATCCAAATCAAACTATACTTATACCATCGATCTCACAAAAGTCGTTAACGACCGCGTTTACGTGGAGCTCACGCCTCCCGCACTCTCGCAAAAGGAAGTGACTTTTTACCTTCCGAAAATTGTGCCGGGAACCTACGCCATTGAAGACTATGGCCGCTATGTTCAGGAATTCTCAGCAACTGACAAAAAAGGAAAGAAGCTGAATGTGGAAAAAGTGGATGAAAACTCCTGGAAGATAAAAGACGCGCATAAGCTTGCCAAGATCAGCTACTGGGTTGATGACTCATTCGATACCAAGGTAAGTGGCCCGGAGATCTTTTGGCCTGCCGGCACCAACATCGAAGACAGTAAGAATTACATCGTTAACACGGGCGGTTTTTTCGGCTACTTCGATGGGGTGAAAGATGTGCCGTTCAGGTTCAACGTCATTCGATCGAAAGATTTTTATGGAACAACAGGTTTGATTGCCACACAGAACGGTCAACCCCTTAGTTCGCTAAAGCTGGAAAAAACCTCATCAGATCCCAACAAGGTTGTCGATGTTTACCAGGCCAGAGACTACGATCAACTGGTAGACTCTCCTTTGATGTATGCAAAGCCAGACACCGCAGTGATCAATGTGGCCGGCACGGAAGTACTTATCGGAACTTATTCACCCAACAACAAGATCAACTCCAAAGAAATCGCAGGAAGCCTGACGGAATTGCTGATGGCACAAAAAGAGTACCTGGGTGGTAAGCTTCCTGTTGAAAAATATGCGTTCATTATTTATTTCACCGATCAGCCGGTGAACAGCTATGGTGCGCTCGAGCATTCGTACTCGTCTTTGTATTATTTGCCTGAAGGAACGATCGAGCAATGGGATCAGCAGATCAAAGACATCGCTGCGCACGAGTTCTTTCACATTGTAACACCCCTTACTATTCACTCGGAAGAGATCCAGGATTTCGATTTCAACAAGCCAAAAATGTCCAAGCATCTCTGGATGTATGAAGGCGTAACAGAATATTTTGCTTTCCACGCGCAAGTGAAAGGCGGGCTGATCACGCCTGAGCATTTTCTTCAATCGATGCGCGAAAAAATAATCGGCAGCGAGCACTATCGCAACGATGTTCCATTCACCGATATCAGCAAGTATACACTCGACAAATATCCCGACCAGTATGCGAACGTCTACCAAAAAGGCGCGCTGATCGGCATGTGTCTCGACATCAAGCTGCGTCAACTTTCACAAGGAAAATATGGCGTGAGAAATCTTCTGACAGACCTGTCTAAAAAATATGGAAAAGACAAAGCCTTTAAGGACGATGAATTGTTTGACGAGATCACGAAGATGACCTATCCGGAGATCGGAGAATTTTTCAAACGTTATGTGGCGGGTACCGAAATGCTCCCGATCGAAGAAGTGCTGACGGCTGTGGGCGTAATCTATAAAGCGGAGCAAAAAACAATGGATTACTCTATTGGAATCTCGCAAGACAACATCGATGTGACTGAATTGGAAGGCAAGCAAAAGCTCGTCATTGCTTCAACTGCAAACGGCAACCAGGTGGCACAGGATCTTGGGTTTAAAGAAGGGGACATTCTCATCAAAATGAATGGAGAGATACTTCCCGAACTCGGCCCCGACTTCGGAGCTTTTATTCAGCGGCAAATGGCATCTCTGCCGACCCGTCAGACCATCTCTTACACGGTAATGCGGAAAGATGATGCAGGAACTTTAAAAGAAACCGAATTGTCCACTCCGGTAAAGCAGATCGAGATCGTTCGCAAACACATTCTTTCTTTCAATCCGGAAGCTTCTCCTGCGCAACTTGCGTTAAGGGATTCGTGGTTGAAACCGTAGTCAATTTGTCGATTAGCCAATGAGTCAATATGCCAATGTGAACGCATCGGCTAATTGGCACATTGGCTAATTGGCTAATCGGGCCAGGGCTTCAGCGCAGCGTTCTCCATCCATCGCGGCAGAAACTATTCCTCCGGCATATCCTGCACCCTCGGCACATGGAAAAAGTCTTTTTATCTGTGGATGTTCGAGCGTGTCTTTATCCCTGGGAATTTTAACGGGCGAAGATGTTCGGCTCTCCACACCAATGATCTGGGCATCGTTCGAAAGATAACCTTTCATCTTCTTGCCGAACTCGCGAAATCCTTGTTGCAGCGCATCGACAATGAATGAAGGCAACACCTGCCGCATGTCGACTGAAGCAAGCCCGGGTTGATAAGACGTTTCAAGAAGAGATGAAGAAATTTTATTGTTGACAAAATCAAGCAATCGCTGAGCGGGTGCATGTTGAGTTCCTCCCGCAATGGAGCAGGCTTTTTTCTCAATATCGGATTGAAAGTGCATGCCCGCGAGCGCCCCAAATTTTTCAAACTTTTTGAAATCGCTTTGCCCAACTGCTACTACGATGCCGGAGTTGGCATACTTCGAATCCCTTCTCGATGGACTCATTCCATTTACAACAACTTCACCGGGAGCGGTAGCTGCCGGCACAATAAATCCTCCGGGGCACATGCAGAAAGAAAAAACTCCACGGTCTTTACCATTGATCTTCGCCTGATGAACCAACGCATAAGATGAGGCCGGCAAATAAGGTCCGCGATCAACGGCACAATGGTATTGAATGCGATCGATAAGGTTCTGATCATGCTCCACACGCACTCCGAGCGCAAATGGTTTTGCTTCGATCAGGATCTTTCTTTTGTCGAGTAAATAAAAAATGTCACGAGCGGAATGACCAGTCGCCAGAATCACACCTTCACCTAAAATTTTCTCGCCCGATGCAGTGATCACACCGAGAATTTCATCGCCCTCGATGATCAAATCATCAACTCGCGTATCAAAATGAATTTCCCCACCTGCAGCGATAATACTTTCACGAAGCTCAGACACGAGTTTGGGGAGTTTGTTCGTTCCGATGTGAGGATGCGCGTCAAACAAAATATCATCTTTCGCACCATGCGCAACCAGGATCTCGAGAATTCTACGAATGTCGCCTCGCTTTTTTGAGCGCGTGTACAATTTGCCATCGGAATACGTACCCGCACCACCTTCGCCAAAACAATAATTCGACTCGGGATTCACCGTTTGATCTTTATTGATTGCCGCAAGGTCTCGTCTGCGTGCCTGAACATCCTTACCACGTTCAAATACAATCGGTTTCATTCCTAGCTCGATCAGTCGCAGCGCAGCGAATAACCCGGCAGGCCCAGCACCGACAACAAGCGCTTGTTTTTTATTTCGAACGTCCTGATAATTCCGCGAAAGCGATTCAGGTACCGGTGCTTCGGATTTGATGTAGACTTCACATTGAATGCGAACAACAACTTTTTTGCTACGGGCATCGATGGAGCGCTTGATGGGCACAATGGAAACAGATCCATCGTTTGGAAGGTCTGTTTTATCGTAAAGTATGGCGGGGAAAATATTATCGTCAAAAGCCTCCTCGGGCCAGAGCAGAATTTCGGTGGTGTACATCGGAAAGGGTTTTATCCTTCAATGAGCGTACAAAGCAAAAGCAAAAGTAAAGATGTTATCGGAAAGAAAAAACCTTCCCGAAGTTGAGGCCGAAGTGGAAACTTGTTGCAAGCTTCGATTGGTTGAGGCCATCGAAATAAGTGAGCAGTTGCGGATCGAGGTCAAGGCCCCTATAGCCTATATCTGCGGAAGCGAATGCGTCCATGGTAAACCCTTTCGAATTGTTACGTTTCATGATCCGATATCCGATGAGCCAGCCATACTCGATGCGCTGCTCAACTGCTGCCGCTGTAAAAATGATATCGGGATTTGCGGTCAGTTGATTGATGAAATGTCCGCGGTTGGTGAAACGGATCTCCTGACCAAAGTACCACATACCCGCCTTCACCTGGTTGTAAAGTTTTTGACGCACGGTAATGGAATATCCGCGCTCGAATTGTTTACCTACCGGAATAGTCAGGTCAGACTTGAAAAATGGATCACGGATGCCCATGAATTCAAATTCGTGTCCGAGTCGCTCCTGCAAGTAGAACTCGAATCCAACGGGAAGCCTACCCGCAAACATCATCACGGGGTTTCCTGCAATGATCACTCCACGAAACTCATTGAAGCGCGCATCGAAGTGTGTGAGCTTCCTGGCACTTGATCCGGAGCGGTCTGCCCGCGTTACCAGCGCAAGCTCGGTGATCTCTTTGGCAACTTTGCGATCATCATAGAATGGACGATAATAACCGGAAAGCTTGCCATCGTTTTCATACATCTCCCACGTGCCGGTCTTTTGTTCTCCTTCGAGAATACCCTTCGTCTTCAGATTCCCATTGGGGTAATATCCGAAGTAAGTGCCTTTGTTGTTGACATATTCGCATTCACCTTCGCGTTTGCCATCTTCATAAAAATATTCCCACTTACCTTCCTTCCTGCCATTGAGGATCTTACCCTTTGTCTTCAGGTTTCCATTCTCATAATACTCGCGATAGTCACCGTTGCCCTTCAGGTAGCTGGCCTCACTCTTCAATGTACCATCCGCGTTAAGTGTTTTCCAGCTTCCACTCTTCATGCCTCCGAGATATTGGCCGGAAGAACTTACTTTACCATCTTCGAAATAATATTCCCACTCACCTGCCGGTTGATCGTTCTCGTATTTTCCTTTTGCAGATATCTTTCCATTCGGGTGATAACTCAGCCATTCACCGGTTCGCTTGCCGTTTTGATAATCACCTTCCGATTGCAGTGTCCCGTCTTCCGCGAAATACCTCCAGCGACCAACATTCTTTATACCCGCGCGCGGACCTTCGCCTAAAATTTTTCCCGAATGATAATATTCAGTGTACGTTCCAAAGTCATTGGTATAATCGATCTCTCCACGCATCACACCATCTTCAAAGTATGAACTCCAAAGACCTTCGCGCTTATTGTCTTTGTATTCACCGATCTCCTTCACCTGCCCGTTCTCGTAATACATCTTCCATTCACCTTCGCGATTTCTTCCGTTGATGGTTCCTTCCATGCTCTTCTGACCGCTTTCATAGAAGTATTCCCACAATCCATAGTTGGCGCTCTGGCGGAGAATGCCCCTCATCTTTAAGTTGCCGGTCTCATAAAAGAATTCCCAAACGCCAGTTGTTTCGTTATGGGTGAACTGCCCCTTCGACTCGACATTTCCATTCACATAATACGCGATGTACCGGCCATGCAGAATGTTTCTAACAGTGTCTTTTACCTGGTAAACTTCCTTGAGATTTTTCTTTTCGGAATCGTGATAAGTTTGACGCGTAAACGACTGCGCAAAAATTTGCGGGCGAGGCGCGGTTGCCAGAAGCACAACCAGCGCGAAAGGTACAACGAACCTACAGGCAGCCATACCCAAAATTACGATTTCTTAACGAATTGAAAGGGAGGGCGTTAGATTGCTCCTAAGATTGCTTTTTTCACAGCGGCTATTCCCCACTCCTGCTTTTCCTGTTCTGACCAGAGTTCGGGAAAGAACATTCTTCGCTGGAAGCGCGGGGGGAGATATTTTTGCCAGTTAGTGCCGCCTGTAGCCTTGATATCTTCCGGATCTTTTTTCAAATACATTCCCGCAGATTTCATATGCGCGAGTGGCCAAAATACATTTACCAGCGCGTCATATTCCCGAAGTTTCTCAACGATTTCATTTCTGTTAGGCGACTGTTGAAAATTCCTAACGAAGATCTGATGCAAATTGATGTCTTTGTACTTCTCAGCCGCCTCGTGAAAAGCATTCATGTATTTGTTTTCGAACTGCTGAAGCGTGAGCGTCTTTTTGCCGGTGGCGAGATCGGTTGCTCCGAATTTCCAGTAGACTTTGTCGAGCTTGGCGGCAATGTCTGCATTCTTCAATTCATCACGGTACTCGGAAGCAACGAGATTGGTCAGATCGGTCGATCCGAACTCGATAAAACGATATTGTGCAGATTGAAATCCACTCGCAGGAAGAAGTGCCATGCGGAACTTGAGAAACTGCTCCTTCTCCATGCCGGTTACCATGATCTCGAACGAATTCTCAAGGTTGTGGAAATAACGGATGATGCGGTCGAGCCGGTCGACAAAAAAACGCTCTTCAATATTCTTCCGTGTGCTGATCTGTTCGATCTCCAGCAGCACCAGCTTGAAATACAATTCCGTGATCTGATGGTAGATGATGAATACTTTTTCGTCAGGAAAGCTGGTCTGCGGATTTTGAAGACTGAGCAACGTATCGAGATGAATATAATCCCAATAGGTTATGTAATCCGAATAAAGAAGGCCGTCCAGGTATGATGACAGGTCCTGCCCCATGTAATCGTACTTTGCCTGCAGTTTTTTCAGCTGATTGATCAGGTTTTCATCCACCGGAGTATTTTCCGTCATCGTTTGAAATTGATTTGTTTGCGTAAATTTGCCCGAAGATAAGTGAATAATCAAAATACCATGCCCAATCATAACGGAAGTCCGGAAACAAAGACCAGAAAGTCGCTCAAGCAGGACAACTACGAACATCCTGATTTTTACGCAGTTGACGACTTGTTGACGGAAGAGCATAAGCTGATCCGGAGCTCTATCCGCGATTTTGTGAAAAAAGAAATCTCGCCTTACATCGAAGATTGGGCCCAGCGCGCACACTTTCCATACGAAATGGTGAAGAAGTTCGGTGACATTGGTGCGTTCGGACCAACCATTCCAACGCAATACGGAGGAGGTGGCCTCGATTACATCTCTTATGGATTGATCATGCAGGAAATCGAGCGCGGTGATTCAGGAATGCGGTCGACCGCTTCTGTTCAGGGTTCGCTTGTGATGTATCCGATCTATAAATTCGGAAGCGAAGCGCAACGCAAAAAATATCTTCCCAAACTCGCGTCTGGCGAATGGCTCGGATGCTTCGGGTTGACTGAGCCAGATCACGGATCGAATCCGTCAGGCATGGTGACGAACTTTAAAGACAAAGGCGATCATTACCTGCTGAACGGTGCGAAGATGTGGATCTCAAATTCTCCGCGTGCCGATATAGCGGTGGTGTGGGCTAAGAGCGAAGCCGGTCGTATTCACGGCTTGATCGTTGAGCGCGGCATGGAAGGCTTCTCAACGCCCGAGACGCATGGCAAATGGTCGCTG
>CBHROW010000018.1:0-26833 GCA_966080355.1 uncultured Chryseosolibacter sp. | reverse complement strand
TAAGCTCCAGTCGCCATAGCCGGCAAAATGAGCCCGGTCGAACAACACCGGCCGTTGGTGTTCTATGATCGAGCGCAGGATTCGGGGAACCTCTTTCATTTTGTCGAGTGATGTGCGGTGGTCTATGTTAATAGAGAACACAACCCTCCGATTGATCATGCGCTTGAAGTTGTGAATGCGGGATCCGGTCAGGTTCGAATTCCCGATCACGATCTGTTCGCCCGAAAGGCTGCGGATCCGGGTCGTCTTGATCCCAAGGTATTCCACCGTTCCCATCTTGTCGTCAACTACAATGAAGTCGCCAACTTCGAAAGGACGGTCGAAGTAGATCACAAAGTAGTTGAACAGATCGCCCAGGATATTCTGCGCGGCAAGCGCGATGGCAATACCTCCGATGCCAAGTCCGGCTACAATGGCGTTTACATCATACTCGAGGTTGTCGAGCACAAAAACTATCCCGACAATCCAGATGAAGATGTTGATCACCAGCATCAGACCTCCGAGCTGTTTGATCTTTTCCTCACCATGTTCCTTCCTTCGGATGTGCGACTGGAGCAGTAACAAGATCACGGAAGAAAAAAACCGAAGCACAAAATAAGTGATGATAACAGTCGTTGCAATTTCAGTGACACGCGTTGCTTTGGCAGAGAGTTCGAGGAAGTTCAATCCCCAATATATTATCGCGAGCTGAATGACGGGTAAGCCGAAACGCTCGAGGCCATCGACTATGAAATCATCGGTGGTGCCTTGTGTTTTTGCTGCCGCGATACGCAGTCTTTTAATGATGATCTTCTTGAATGCACCGAGTAGCAGAATGCTAAAAATGATAATCCCGGCAACAAGGAGATAGTCGCGAATGCTGTTGTGGTAGTAAACTTTGTCAAGTAGTTCTTCCATAATGAAAGTGCTGGAATTCAGCACATTGGAAAGACCGCGATGGACCGGTGTGTTGATCTATTTTTTTCATTCCGAAAACTTAAAAAACCATACCAATTCGCAGATATTGCATATAAATCAATCTCGTAAACCCCGCCACACATGAAAACCCTTCCCTGGAAGAGAATTGCCATTGGCGCAGTTGCTGTAGTCGTAGCTGCTGCCGGAATTTTTTACTTCACAACTTCAAGAGGCTCACGAACAACCGAAACCCGGATCAATCCGGCATTTGGCGAATACGTTGCATCGTTTACTTCAGGTGTAATTTCTTCCGGATCGAACATTCGCATCGTGCTTGCCGATGAGGCCATCGATTCGACAATGATCGGAAAAGAGTCGTCCGTCAATATTTTCGACTTCCAGCCGAACCTGAGTGGCAAAACGGTATGGTTAGATAAACATACCGTTGAGTTCAGACCTGAGAAGCGAATGGTGTCGGGCCAGATGTATAACGTGCGTTTCTTTCTCAGTAAAATTTTTGATGAGATCCCTGCCGAACTCAAAACTTTTGAATATGCGTTCCAGGTCATTCCGCTCAACTTTGAAGTGTCGATCGAAAACGTAAAACCCTATGTAAAGACCGACCTCAAGCGTCAGAAAGTCGAAGGTGTTTTGAATACGTCCGACTTTGCCGATAATACTGCGGTAGAAAAAATGATGTCCGCAGTGCAGGAGGGAAAATCGCTTAAAGTTTCATGGTCGCACATGCCTGCAGGTCGGCAGCACGTGTTCATTGTGGAGGAAGTGGAACGGAAAGATGCCGCCAGCAAGGTCACACTCTCCATCGATGGAAAAAGTCTTTCCGTAGAACAAACCGATGAGCGCGAAATTGAAATTCCTGCACTTGGCGATTTCAAGGTTACCAATGTGCGTGTCGAACAAAGCTCCAATCAACACATCGTCATCCAGTTCTCCGATCCACTCAACGAGAAGCAAAATCTTGCGGGGCTGGTATCGGTGAGTGACCTGTCGAGTCTTGATTTTGAAGTTCGCGACAATGAGATACGTGTGTTTCCTCCGGTACGTCAAACGGGTTCGAAAACATTGACCGTGGAAGCCGGGGTGAAAAATATATTGAACTACAAACTGGCGGAAGGCGGCACCTTCGATGTGGTGTTCGAACAATTGAATCCCGCTGTCAGGTTTACAGGTAAGGGTTCTGTCCTTCCGAGCTCCGAGGGTTTCGTGTTGCCATTCGAGTCGGTGAATTTGAAAATGGTAGATGTTGAGGTTATTAAAATCTTCGAGCGCAACATACTTCAGTTCCTTCAGGTGAATGACTTTGCAGGCAACAGCGAATTGCGCAGGGTGGGAAAGCCGATGGTCAAAAAAAGTATTTCGCTTGAAAACTCAGGGATCACCGATCTGGGCAAATGGAATAGATTCAGTTTGGATCTGGCTACGCTGATCAATACGGAGCCGGGCGCAATTTACCAGGTGCGCATTGGCTTCAAAAAGAGCTACGCGATCTTCGCTTGCGCGGAAGGAGAAGAAGCTTCATCAAGCGAACAATCATTTGAAGATGAAGAGTGGTCTGAACCGGAAGGCGAGAACAGTTCATGGGATTCATATGAAGACTATTATTATGACGAGGATTATGATTGGGACGAACGCGATAATCCGTGCCATTCGAGTTATTACAATGCAAGCCGGACCGTCAGGCGCAACGTTCTCGCGTCAGACCTTGGAATTATTGTGAAGCGTGGTGGTGACGGTTCAACCGTTGTATTCGTCAATGACCTGAAAACTACACAACCGATCGGTGGAGCAACAGTCGAGCTATATGACTATCAGCAGCAACCGATGGGCACAGGCACGACAAACAATGACGGAAAAGTTATCGTCAGCGCCAAAGGTCCTGCATTCGCGATCATCGTGAAGAACGGAAATCAGCGCGGCTACCTGAAGATCTTCGATGGCGAATCGCTTTCCATCAGCAACTTCGATGTTGGTGGCGAGCGCATCAGCCGCGGACTCAAAGGCTTCATATATGGAGAACGCGGTGTATGGCGCCCTGGCGATTCGCTCTTCATGACCTTCATCCTTGAAGACAAAATGAAATTGTTGCCTGTCAATCACCCCGTAGTTTTCGAATTGCAAGATCCGCAAGGCCAGGTGAGCAGCAGGCTTGTTCGCTCCTCAGGAGAAAATGGTTTCTACAAATTCGCGACAGCAACCTCATCCGATGCACCAACAGGAAACTGGACAGCACGCGTAAAAGTCGGAGGCGCTGAATTCACTCAGCCCGTCCGGATCGAAACGGTCAAACCGAACCGATTGAAGATCAATCTCGACTTCGGTGTGGACAAGATCACAGCCGGCAACAACAACGTGTCGGGCCAATTGCAGGTGAATTGGCTGCACGGAGCTCCGGGTCGAAACCTGAAGGCTGAGTTCGAAGTCGTCCTGACGAAGGGTGAAACAAAATTCCAGCGCTATCCGGATTACAACTTCGAAGATCCCTCCAAACAATTTTACAGCGATGTTCAAAATATTTTCGATGGAAACCTCGATGAAGAAGGCAAAGCAACGATCAACGCCACGATTCAGCCCGCTGAAAATGCCGCGGGAGTTTTGAATGCCGTATTTCGCGGAAAAGCTTTTGAAGAAAGTGGAAATTATTCGATCGACCGTTTCAGCCTGCCTTACTATCCCTACGAATCATTTACCGGCATACGTCTGCCCAAGGGTGATCGCGCGCGCGGCATGCTTCTGACCGATACAACCCATAGCGTAGACGTTGTAACGATCGATGCCAACGGTCAACCAGTATCGCGCAGCAACGTAGAAATGTCGATCTACAAATTGCAGTGGCGTTGGTGGTGGGATCACTCCGATCAGGACGCTGTTTATCTCTCTGGCTCTTATGCCACGTTGCTCAAGAGCGGAAACATCAAGACAACAAATGGAAAAGGTGTTTGGAAATTCAAAGTGGATTATCCTGAATGGGGCCGCTACCTGGTGAAAGCGTATGATCCGGTTTCGGGCCATAGCACAGCCAGCATTGTTTACATCGATTGGCCGGGTTGGGCGGGGCGTTCACGTGGTGGAAATGAAGGAGCCACAATGCTATCATTCGCATCTGACAAGCCTGCATATAATATAGGAGAAAAAGCCACTGTGGTTATTCCGGGCAGCGGGCAGGGTCGCGCATTGGTGAGTGTTGAGAACGGAAGCCGTGTTATAGCAAGCTATTGGGTTGAGACGCAAAAAGGCGACAATCCATTCAGTTTCGAGATCACGCGCGAAATGACGCCTAACGTTTTTGTTCACATCACAGCATTGCAGCCACACGCTCAAACCGTCAACGATCTGCCGATCCGTTTATATGGTGTGATCCCGATCCAGGTCGAAGATCCTCAAACTCACCTCGAGCCGGTGTTGGAAATGCCGGACGTACTCGAACCCGGGCAAGAGGTGACTCTTCGGATATCGGAAAAGACAAAACGAAAAATGACCTACACGATCGCGATGGTTGATGAAGGCCTTCTCGATCTTACGCGTTTCAAAACTCCCGATGCCTGGAAACGATTCTATGCCCGGGAAGCACTGGGTGTCAAAACCTGGGACCTGTATGATGATGTGATGGGCGCATTTGGTTCCAGACTCGAACGTTTGCTCGCGATCGGTGGTGACGAAGAACTGAAAGGAAAAGATGACGATGCCAAAGCGAACCGTTTCAAACCTGTTGTGAAATACCTGGGTCCGTTCACGCTGGATGGCAGCAGTGATGAGCACACCTTCACCATGCCACAATATATCGGCTCCGTTAAAACCATGGTCGTTGCCGGTTACGAAGGTGCTTATGGGCTCGCTGAGAAAGCAACTCCGGTGCGAAAACCTTTGATGGTTCTTGCAACCCTTCCACGTGTTCTTGGTCCCGAAGAAAAACTAAAACTTCCCATCACGCTCTTCACGATGGAGAAGAATATCAAAAATGTAAAAGTTGAAGTGAAAGCTTCCGGTCCACTTCAAGCCTCTCCTTCAACGCAAAACATCTCGATGTCTGGAAGCGACATGACCGTTGATTTTGACCTGACTGTGAGAAGCGCCTTGGGAGTAGGAAAGATCGAAGTGACGGCAACGTCAGGCAACTACTCCGCTACCGATGTGATCGAGATCGATATTCGAAATCCGAATCCTCCCGTAACACGAATCCAGGAAACGCTGATCGAAGCAGGAAAGGCGTGGAACGTGAATGCAACGCCTATTGGTATGGCGGGAACAAACTCGGCTACACTTGAAGTTTCAAATCTTCCTCCGATCAACCTTGGTTATCGCCTGAAGTACTTGCTGCAATATCCGTACGGATGTATCGAGCAAACAACTTCTTCGGTGTTCCCGCAGTTGTATCTCGATCAGGTAAAAGCGCTTTCAGATGCAGAAAAAAATATGATCCAGAAAAATGTCCGGGCGGGTATCGAACGCCTGAAGTCATTCCAGCACAGCGATGGAAGTTTTGGCTACTGGCCGGGTGCAGAGGGATTTGATTCCTGGTCGACAACCTATGCAGGTCATTTCCTGGTGGAAGCCGAAGCGAAAGGCTATTTCGTTCCGAATGAGATGATCAGGAAGTGGAAAAAATTCCAGCGCAATAAAGCGCAAGACTGGAGGAAAAATCAGGAGTACTACAGCAGCGAACTCATTCAGGCTTATCGATTGTATGCGTTGGCCGCAGCAGGCGAACCGGAGCTTGGTGCAATGAACAAATTGCGCGAGCAGGGAAATCTTCCATTAACGGCTACATGGATGTTAGCAGCATCCTACGCAAAGGCTGGCCAGCTGGAGGCGGCTAAAAAAATGATCGCCAATCTTTCTGTAAAAATCGCTCCTTATCAGGAGATGGCCTATTCCTATGGCTCAGAACTCCGCGACCAGGCGATCATTCTCGAAACCCTGGTGCTGCTCGGTGAAAGAACCAAGGGTTTCGAATTGCTGAAAGAGATATCGAAATCATTAAGCAATGGAAGTCATTGGATGAGCACGCAGACCGTAGCTTGGTGTCTTAAGTCTGCGGGTGCATTTGCCAGTGTAGAAAAACGCGGTGATTTGAAATTCAGCTACTCATACAACGGCAAAGACGTGACAGCTTCTACCGAATTGCCCGTGGCACAAGCTGAGATTCCCATCGATGGTGCGAAAGCCAACACATTGAAAGTTGTGAATGAAAGTCAGGGCGCTTTGTTTGTTCGTTTGATCGCGGAAGGAACACCGGCACGTGGTGATGAAACCGAGGAAGCCAAAGACCTTAACATCAGCGTAACCTATACCGACACAGACGGAAATACAATCGACCCGACACACCTCACGCAAGGAACAGAATTCATCGTGAGTGTTACCGTTTCACATCCGGGTGTAAGCGGATTGTACAAGAATATGGCGTTGAACCAGATCTTCCCTTCAGGTTGGGAAATCAACAACCTGCGTCTCGAGGGGGCAGAAGCGAAGTTGAGCGGTGACAAGCCGACTTACCAGGATATTCGCGATGATCGGGTTTACACATACTTCGATATCAGCGCAGGGCAACGCAAAACATTCCAGGTATTGCTGACGGCAAGCTATGCAGGAACATATTATCAACCTGCGGTCTCATGCGAGGCGATGTATGATCATTCCATTTATGCAAGAAAGAAAGGTCAGGTTGTTGAAGTGATCAAACCAACACCACAATAATATTCAAGCCGCCCTTTGATCAACCAGGGCGGCTTTTTTTAACTCACCAGAATGCGCGAGTGGATCTTTTATCGGATAAAAAAAGCTAAATGGTTATTGCTTGCCGCGATTCCAGCGATGATCTGGTATGCACTGGCTCTTCCCGACCCGCTATTCAAAGATCCTTACTCAACGGTTTTACAAGCATCGAATGGACAATTGTTAAGCGCAACGCTCGCTCATGATGGGCAATGGCGATTTCCTGAAAGCGATTCTGTTTCTGAAAAATTTTCAACCGCGTTGATCGCATTCGAAGACAAGCGTTTTTATTCGCACCTGGGTTTTGATCCGCTCGCGTTGGGCCGAGCAGTAAGACAAAACATCAAAGCAGGGCATACAGTCAGTGGCGGCAGTACCATCAGCATGCAAGTGATACGCTTGTCGCGGAAAGGAAAATCGAGAACTTTTTTCGAAAAATGTATCGAGATTGTGCTGGCCACCAGGCTCGAGTTACAATACTCCAAGGCTGAGATCATGGCCTTGTATGCGGCTCATGCACCTTTCGGTGGAAATGTAGTTGGCCTCGATGCCGCGTGCTGGCGATACTTCGGTGCAGACTCGAAAGATCTTTCGTGGGGAGAAGCTTGCCTGCTGGCCGTGCTTCCGAATTCCCCCTCACTGATTCACCCGGGGAAAAATCGTGATGCACTTCTCCGCAAACGAAACGAACTCCTCGACAAGCTTCGCGCCAACGGTGTTCTTGATCCATTCACGTGCGATCTCGCCAAAGCGGAGCGAATGCCCGAAGCCCCACTGCCGCTCCCACGCCTCGCACCTCATCTGCTCACGCGAATTACGAAAGAAGGGCACGCTGGTAAAGTTATCACATCAACCATCGATGAACATCTTCAGCAGCGGATCGAGGCAATCGTTCAGGATCATCACGAGCGATTGAAAGGAAACCGCATCTTCAACGTAGCCGCAGTTGTGGTTGAAGTGAACTCGGGAAATATTCTCGCTTATGCGGGAAACATCCGTTCATCGGATCCATCGCACGAAAGTGATGTCGATGTGATTGCCGCCCCGCGAAGTACCGGAAGCATCCTGAAGCCATTTCTCTATGCCGCAATGCTTGATGAAGGAAAAATTCTTCCGCAAACCATCCTGCCGGATGTGCCCGTAATGATCAATGGGTTTGCACCCAAGAATTTTTCACAGCAATACGATGGAGCCGTTCATGCCGATAAGGCGCTGATCCGATCATTGAATGTTCCTGCGGTTCATCTCTTACAGGAATATCGGTATGAGAAATTCCACGCGCTATTGAAAGACCTGGGTATGACCACGTTGACCCAACAGCCAGATCACTACGGTCTGTCGCTTATTCTCGGAGGAGCTGAAGGCACTTTGTACGACATCACCGGCATGTATGCATCGATAGCACGGACGTTGAACCACTATTTCGACTATCCCGGGCAAAATCGTTACATACCGGGAGATGTGCATTCTTTGCGATATGTCTCGCAAGGTGACGAGCACATACCCACAGATGCAACGGGAAGGCTAAGCGCAGCATCACTTTATCTCACATTCGAAGCGTTGAAGGACGTGTTCCGCCCTGGAGAGGAAACCGGCTGGCGATATTTCAACAGCTCGAAAACAATCGCGTGGAAAACGGGCACTAGCTTTGGCTTGCGTGATGGTTGGGCCGTGGGTGTCACTCCGGAGTTTGCAGTCGGTGTGTGGGTTGGCAATGCAGATGGTGAAGGCCGGCCCGGACTCACAGGAACCGAAGCGGCATCGCCCGTCATGTTCGACATCTTTGCGCAGCTACCGCCAACCTCGTGGTTTCAAAAGCCTCAACCGGAAATGGAACGCATCGTCACTTGCGCAAAGAGTGGCCAGCGTTACAGCGCAGCGTGCGAAAAGGCAGATACGATTTGGGTAACAAAGACAGGCCTGGAAACAAAGTCTTGCGAGTTTCATAAGGTAATACACCTCTCCCATGATGAACGATATCGCGTTCACAGCGAGTGCGCATCCATAGCGGAAATGAAACATAAGAACTGGTTTGTGCTTCCTCCTATCCAGGAGTACTATTTCAAGCCGAAAAATACTTCATATAAAATCCTTCCGGAATTCAGACCGGATTGTGTGATCTCCAATACTGTTCCATCCATGGAACTGATCTATCCGAAGACGAATGCGAAGATCTTCATTCCACGCGAGCTTGATGGGAAACCCGGAAGCTCTGTCTTTGAACTCGCGCACCGCAATCCTGTTACAGAAGTGTATTGGCATCTTGACGGAATCTACATCGGCAGCACAAAACGTGTTCATCATTTGCCGATGAACCCTTCCGAAGGAAAACATATTCTTACACTTGTTGACGATCAGGGCCAATCAATTGAGAGATCGTTCGTGGTGATCTCGAAAATGTAAGTGGCTGATTTTTAAAATACTACCCTATTCTTTATCTTGCATTAGATTCACTTAAAGAATTTGTGCGATGAAGAAATTCATATTTTTTGCACAGGTCGGCTTGTTCCTCATTTTCGCGCCCATTCAGTCCACAGTTTTAGCGAATCGCAATGAGCCTGATCCTGACCTTCCCTATTATGTAATTATTGGCGCATTCGCCTATCAGAACAACGCTGTTCGCTTTACAGATGAGGCGAACCGCATAAACATGCACGCGAAATTCGCATTGCAGGGGCAGCGAAATTTATACTATGTGTATGTGTTGATGACGCCTGTTCGCGAGGTGGCAATGGCCGAAGGGCTGCGACTCAGGAAGGAAAGCAAATATTCCGACACCTGGGTCTTTCATGGTGTTATCGGAAAACCTGCACAAGAACCCGAAGAACACGTAGGCATAGATATCAATCCGGAGAATAGTAAACCGATAAATGTTGTTACTCCCGAGGAGCACAAGGTCGCCCAACCCATCGATTCAACAACGGTTGTCAACGTTACCCCTAAGCGCACAGAAGAAAAACTGACTGCCGGACAACTCGAAGAACGCAGCTTTATTTTCGAACTCTACCGCGCAACAGACAGCACCATAGTAGAAGGTGAAGTTGATGAGATCGATGTGGATAAGTCGCGCAAGATGGCAAGTTACAAGGCAAATCAACCGGTGAAGGTTGCAATTCCAACGGGCAAGACAGGCGGTGTTTCCTTCATTGCCGAAGTGATGGGCTACCGGAAAACCCAGCGCGATTTTAACTTTTCAGCAACGGATCAGCATCTTACAGTAGACCATGATGGTAATATTATCATCCCTTTCGAACTGATCCGGCTTCAAAAGGGCGACATTGCGGTGATGTACAATGTGTTCTTCTACAAAGACGCGGCCATCATGAGACCGGAGTCGAGGTTTGAGGTCAACAACTTGTTGGCGATGCTGAAGGAAAATTCAAAGTACAAGATCAAAATCCACGGTCATACCAACGGCAACGCACATGGCAAGATCATCACGATGGGTGAATCAAAAAATTTCTTTTCATTGACTGACACACGCGATGGATTCGGCTCGGCCAAGAAATTATCATTTGAGCGCGCAGAAGCTATAAAACAATATCTTATCTCAAACGGAATCGAAACTGAGCGAATGCTTGTAAAAGCGTGGGGAGGCAAACGCCCGATCCACGACAAAAATGCAGCACGTGCCCAGGAAAATGTTCGTGTAGAGATTGAGATCCTCGAGCAATAAAAACTTTTTAGTTGCAATTCCGTACATTCGGGCATCCAAGACCCATGTACCGGAAAGCCCTAATTATTTGTCTGGCTTTAGTCTTTCCGTTCAAGGCCCTTGCGCAAGAAACACCATATTATGTGGTGGTTGGCGCGTATTCTATAGAGGCCAATGCACAGCGCGCTATGTCGGCAGCGCACGCATTGAACTATCCCGCTGTGTACGGTTATCAGGCCGCACGCAAACTTCACTATGTCTTCATCAGAACTTCTTATAAAAAAGAAGAAGCATTTATTACGATGAAAGATGTTCGTTCTGAGGGTTTCACTGGCGCCTGGGTTTACCATGGTGAACTCAACTATGAACGTCCGCATGAGTATGCTGTGAATACAACTCCAATTCCGCAAACACATCCGCCCGTCATCGAACCGCAGCCATCAGAACCCACGCCACAGACAGTAGCGGAAACAACGCTAGAAGATCCGCCCGCACCAACTGCAGCTGAAAAAACAACGGAGGCCAAGCCAGTGCCTGCCGGGAAACCCTTCATCTTCAAACTCACGCATTCGGAAACGGGGAATGAAGTGTCTGGCCAGATCCGCCTGCAGGAAAACGACAGGGCCACGCAATTCAAACCATTCACATCCAATGAGCTTGTTTACGTGATCCCTCCGGGTAATCGCAATGGGAAATACTTTTTGGTCTGTCAGGTTATTGGCTTCAAGCCGTTCCGCGCAAACTTCAGTTACAAAGACGCAGAAAAACTGAATGGCACAACGATCGGCCCGAATCAGGAGATCATCCTGCCGGTTCCACTGGAACGCGTGAAGCGAGGTGATTATATCGAAATGGATGAAGTAAAATTCTTTACCAATTCAAACATCATGGCACCTGAATCGGAGCGAGAATTGAAAGAGTTGGTGAACATGATGAATGAAAATCCAAAATATCAAATCAGGCTGCACGGTCACACCAATGGAAATCAGGGACGAGACATCGTGAGTTTAGGAGAAAGCATGGACCTGTTCCATACAACTTCATCGAATAAGAAATATACCGGCAGTGCCAAAGAACTCTCAGAATTGCGGGCCGCTGCAGTTAAAATGTATCTGGTTCAAAACGGTATCGATGAATCACGCATCAACACGCGGGGTGAAGGTGGTAAGATGATGATCTTCGATCCGAAGACCACACTGGCCAGCCTGAACGACCGCGTGGAAGTTGAGATCACCCGCGACTGATCACGGCTTGTCGTTCACGATTGCAGCTTCAAGGTTGCGACTCACTTCCCGAATGATAGAATCGAGCTGGTCTCCGCACGTTTTCAAGTGAGTAAGAATTGCCTCTTTTTCTTCGGGCTGAACTTGTTGTAACAGATTGATCAATCCGAGAATACTAGCCACGGGCGCACGCAGCTTGTGTGCGTTGATAAAAGTGTATTCCGCGAGGCGTTGATTTTGAACGGTGAGCTGGGAAGTTCTTTCGCTGATCCGTGCTTCCAGGTTCTTATTCAGCTCCTGTAACTCTTCGTTCAGTTTTAAAAGCGCCACGGCTTGCATTTCGATCGCGTCTTTCTGTAGTGCGATCTTCTTCCGCTGCCGATCCATCACAAATGCGAAGATCCCGACAAGTATGAGACCTACACTGATTGCGATGAGCGTGATCCGCTGGGTCTGCAGCTCTGAATTCTTGAGCTCCTTATCGATACGCAGCTGCTGATTTTCCTGCTCACGTGTTTCCGTTTCATAGATCGTCTGAAGACGCGCGATCTGTTCGGCTTTCAACAAGTTGTATACACTATCCTTCAATGAATTGTGGCGCGACAAATGATACAGCGCACGCTGGTAGTTTCCGCGAATGGAGTCGAGCTTGGCAAAACGCAGGTAGTTGTTCACCTGCAGATCGGCAACTTTGATCTGCGAGGCTAACTTCATCGCGCGCGACAAGTAATGCTCTGCCTCACTGTACTTCCCCTGACTGCGATAGATGTCAGAGATTTCCTGATAAGTCTGGATCAATGACCGTGTCTCGCCTAAACTTGTCCAAAGGCGCTCGGCCTCCATGTAGCTCTTCAATGCATCATCGTAATGGTGGGCAATCTTCTGCAAGGCACCCTCACCCCAATAGTTGAACGCGAGCACCCGCGTCAGATTTTTCGCTTTCGCGGCCGCCATCGATTCCTTGAGGTATTTTTTTGCCTCGTCCACTTTCCCAACCCGGATATATAATTCTCCGATGTTGTAAGCGGTAAGTGGATAGTTGATCGAATCACGTTTCTGCAATTCTTTGGAACGGATAAGATAAACAAGCGCCTTGTCGTTTTCGTTCAGCTTCTTATAAACTTCTCCAATATTGTTGAACGTGTGTCCGAGGCCGATGCTGTCAGCGATTGATTGGTACTGGCGTGCGGCAAGCAGATAATAATTTTGCGCAAACTCGTAGATGCCTTCATACCAGTATGAGTTGCCCATCACCGTGAGCGCGCGGGCATAACCACGTGTGTACTTGATCTTGGGTGCGATGTTGAGCGCTTCAGACGCGATAGCTCTTGTAATGTTCGGATTGGTGCGCAGATATTCCGATGCAACCTGATTGAGACGAATCACGTAGTTCGAGTCGCGAACCATTCCCGCGAATTTGCGAACAAGGCTATCTGGCATCGACTGGCTCCACGCCATCGGTGAACACAAAATCAAGACGCTGATGGTAAACACTGATCTTCGCATGCTGGGGTTTTAGTCCGTCCCTCCTTAGCTCGTCATCGCTTTCAATACATCATGTTGCGTGATGATATGCACGTGCTCATCGCTGTCACGTACCAGTACGGCTTTGTTGTCTTTGTTCAACAATGACGAAAGAACATCCAGCGTACTGTCTGGAGCAATGAACAACATGGGTTTGTCCATTACATCTGAAACATGTTTGGTTTGTAGTTGAGGGTCCTGAATGATCTTCTCAAGAATGCTTGAAGAACTGATGCTTCCGACAAAATGACCATTATCAGTTACCGGGATCTGGTCAATGCCTTCACGGTTGAACATCAATATGGCTTCATTCACTTTTGCCGATTTATTTACCGTGATCAGACTTTCTTTGCCATTGCGTTGCGAAATGATGTCGCGCGCGGTTCCGAAATTTCGCGTTTCGAGAAAGCCGTGATCCTTCATCCACTGGTCGTTGTATACTTTCGCAAGATAACGCGTTCCGTGATCGGGAAGAAGGATCACCATGATATCGTCTTTCTTCAAATTATCTGCTGCGTATTCAATAGCACCATGAACCGCAGACCCACTCGACCAGCCCACGAACAGTCCTTCTTCGCGAGAAAGTTTGCGCGCCATGATCGCACCATCCTTGTCGGTCACTTTGATGAACTGATCGATCACATCGAAATCAACATTCTTCGGGAGAATATCCTCTCCGAATCCTTCTGTGAGGTAAGGGTAGATCTCGTTCTCATCGAAAATACCTGTCTCTTTATATTTCTTGAAAACCGATCCGTAGGTGTCGATCCCGACTGTTACCAGCTTCGGATTTTTTTCTTTCAGATATTTTGCGGTGCCGCACATCGATCCTCCGGTTCCAACGGTTGCAACGTAATGCGTGATCTTCCCTTCGGTTTGATTCCAGATCTCAGGACCAGTCGTTTCGTAATGCGCTTTTGCATTCGAAGGATTGTCGTATTGATTCGGGTAGATCGAGTTTGGAATTTCCTGGTTGAGCTTGCGCGCAACAGAGTAGTAAGATCGCGGATCGTCAGGCGCAACGTTAGTTGGGCAGACAATGACCTCCGCTCCTACGGCTTTCAAAATGTTGATCTTCTCCTGCGACTGTTTATCGGCCATCGTGAAAATGCACTTGTACCCTTTCGCAACAGCTGTCAGGGCAAGCCCCATACCGGTATTTCCCGAAGTGCCTTCGATGATTGTTCCACCAGGTTTCAATTTGCCAGCTTTTTCAGCGTCTTCGATCATCTTCAACGCCATGCGGTCTTTGGTGGAGTTTCCCGGATTGAAATACTCAACTTTTGCCAATACGGTACCCGGAATCCCCCTGAAGAGCTTGTTTAACCTAACCATGGGTGTGTTTCCGATGGTCTCAACTATGGAATTATAAATCATGAAAATGGAATTGGACCTCAAAAATAACAAAAAAGGCGAAGCCCGTTAAGCATGAAAGCCGCAGGCCCTGAGGTTTTCCGAAGGGCATGAAAGCAGAAAGCCGAGGGCTATATGCGGCAGCTTCTTGATCTATCGCCTCGATCGCAAGGAAATTTGGGAATTCAACACTTTAAATCGGCCAACTGGAAAGCTAGCGCCCCCGGCATCTGGTGACCGGCAGTCCGGCACTAATTCGCGCCAGCTAGCAGGTAGAGGACGGCCATGCGCACCGCAACTCCGTTTTCGACCTGATCGAGGATGATGGAGTGTGGAGAATCGGCCGCATCGCTGCTAAGCTCGACACCACGATTGATCGGCCCCGGATGCATTACGACAATCTCCTTTTTCAAATTGTCGAGCATTTTTTTGGTGATGCCGTAATAAAGCGAGTATTCGCGCAATGAAGGGAAATATTTGATCTGCTGACGCTCAAGCTGAATCCGTAATACGTTCGCAACATCGCACCATTGCAGTGCCTTCATCACATCCAGTTCCACCTGAACGCCCAGCTGACCGATAAATTTTGGCAAAAGGGTAGGTGGACCGCAAACCATGATCTTCGCACCAAGCTTTTGGAGCGCAAAAATGTTAGACAGCGCAACGCGAGAATGAAGGATGTCTCCGATGATAGCAACTTTCTTCCCAGCTACACCGCCAAGCTTTTCGCGGATCGAAAATGCATCGAGCAGGGCCTGGGTGGGATGTTCGTGCGTTCCATCACCGGCATTCACAATGTTAGCCTTGATGTGCCGTGACAGGTAATGGGGCGCCCCGGGACTCGCGTGACGCATCACCACCATATCGACTTTCATCGCAAGAATATTGTTGACGGTGTCGAGCAGCGTTTCACCTTTCTTTACGGAACTTGTCGATGCAGAAAAGTTGACAACATCGGCCGACAATCTTTTTTCAGCCAATTCAAATGAAAGCCGGGTGCGCGTAGAGTTTTCAAAAAAAACATTAGCGATCGTTACATCGCGCAATGATGGCACTTTCTTGATCGGTCTGTTGATTACTTCTTTGAAATTGTCTGCGGTTTCGAAAATAAGTTCTATGTCTTCCCTGGTTATGTCTTTGATGCCGAGCAGGTGTTTTTGACTGAGTTTAGACATGGTGCTAATCCTTGGTGACTAACCAGATTTTATTATGTTTATGACCTTGAGCCTGAAGTTCAACGAGCACTTTTTGAGTGCTCAATGTATTGACAGCTTTTCCGACATAGTCGGGTGAGATCGGTAATTCGCGGCTGTATTTCCTGTCGATGAGAACCAACAGCTCCACCTTTGAAGGCCTCCCGAATGCGATCATCGCTTCCATAGCTGCGCGAATGGTTCTCCCGGTGAAAAGTACATCGTCAACCAGGATCACTTTCTTTTCTTCGATAATAAACGGGATACGGTTTTCGCTCGCTTTCGCGGGAATCTCACGTCTCCGGAAATCATCGCGATGAAAAGTGGTATCGAGGTAACCGAGTGGGATCGTTCGCTTCAGAATTTTCGCGAGGTTGCGGTGGATGTGCTCGGCAAGATAAATCCCCCGCGGCTGCATACCGATGATAACCGTATCGGCAAAATCTCCATGATTTTCAATTAATTCCTGGCAAAGGCGGTTGACGGTGATGTCGAGGAGGTCAGAATCAAGGATAAGTTTCTTCTGCATGCCGGACACAAATATAGGGTAAGCGCTTGGTTTTTTTTGCTCAGTACGAAAAGAAATTCCGCGTTTGCCCTTCGTTAAGCATTCTTCAGAAGAGTAAAATCCGGGAACCGCGGAGATACGGAGAACCACGGAGTTTCGCAGAGAATTTATTTTGAGAGGCCGATAATTTAGACAGGGTTCTGTTCGCAAAGCGCATACGTATCAACTCGCTAATCAGAAAAGAGATCACAGGAAGCTAGTCGCTTCAGGGTGTGAGTTGGTTTGCATCCTGCATGCGAATTCTGATATCCAAAAACCGATAGTTTCAAGCGGAGAACGACCGAATAGCATCCCATTTCTTAGTCTCTGTGTGAATCTCTGACTCCTCCTTGCCTCTGTAGTTCCTGGATTTCTTACACCCTAATAACAGGTCACCGCCCGACATTCATTGGTCCTTATCAAACATTTTATGTTCACTTCCGCGCATAACATTGTGTGAACGGAAAACAAAAATCGTAGCCGCCAATGAAATTGCCCCATGTTTTTGGATTACGCATGCTCCGAAGCACAGAATATGTAAAGCTCGTTGAACGTTTGCGATGGCTGGAATCAGATCGGGCAGCAACATTGGAATTTTTGAATGCCATCGAAAGAGGTTCACTTGCGATCGAAGCCAATGTCAGCGACAGATCGGAAGTCATACACAAGCTGAGCGCATTTCAGGAATCGATGATGGGGCTTGTTCGAAGTGCAGAGCAAACACGGTGGCACGATGCAGGCATGGCGATTTTCAACGACATTCTCACACGGCACTTTAATGATCAGCGCGAACTGTTCGATCGCATCTTATCACAGCTTGCGAAATATGTGCATGCGAATCAGGCAGCGTTATTTCTGTTGACCGACAGCCAGGCCGATGCACGGATCACACTTCAAGGATGTTATGCTTACGACCGGAAAAAATATATCGAAAAAGAATTCGCGATGGGTGAGTCTTTAGTGGGCCAATGTATGCTTGAGCGCAACAGCATCATGCTGACCAATATTCCGCAGTACTACACAAAGATCACCTCCGGGCTCGGTGAAGCTACTCCAGGCTGTTTGCTGATCGTGCCTCTGATGGATGAACGCGGCTGCATTGGGGCCATCGAGCTGGCATCGTTCAAAAAATTTTCGACTGCTGACGTACGGTTCATTGAAAGCCTATCAAAAAATATCGCTGCAAGTATTTCGAACATCAGGCAAAACACAGAGCTCAGGATACTGTTCGCGCGTTCGGAACAGGCGCAGGCAGATGTGCGCGAAAAAGAGGAGCAGATCAGGCAACAAATTGAAGCCTTGCAAACGGCAAACGAAACCATGATTCGAAAATCCAACGAGCTGGAAAGCATGCGCGATGAATTGCAGCAAAAGAATATTGAGATTGAAAATATGCGCGCCCAGGAAAAAGACCTTCTCGAGTCGAAGCTTGAAGCGCAAAAACGATCTTATGAGATGATCATCGACCGGATGCGCGAAAAACTTTCACAACAAAATTTACAAACCAATTAAATCAACACTATGATGACACCGCGTCAAATCCAACTCGTGCAAGACTCCTGGGATTTTGTGATCACCAATACCAAGGAAGCCGGCAACATCTTCTACACACGCTTATTCGAGCAAAGCCCGCATCTCAAAAGTCTTTTCAAAGAAAATATGCGCGACCAGGAAAGAAAGCTCATTTCGCTGATCACGTTCGCAGTCAGTAAACTGAACAACCTGGGCGAGATCATGTCGGATGTGCAAGCGCTCGGCACACGGCACAAAGGCTACAAAGTGAAAGACGAAGACTATGGCGATGTTGCCAAAGCTTTGTTGTGGACGCTCGAAAAAGGTCTTGGCAACAAATGGAACCCGGAAGTCGAAGATGCGTGGACCACGCTATATACCGCATTGGCTGGCATCATGACAAAAGCTCCGGCAAAAATATAAAGCCCTCTCATGTTTAAGTTGTACAGTGTGGGTTCGGTGAAAACCGGCCCACTTTTTATTTCCTCACGGTAAGCTTGTTGATGAAAAAGACCTTTCGTCTCCCAGAGCCGGGTTGTTGGTTAACGATGTCCTGAACTCCGGTTGCATACATAAAGTCATCATACCAGTAATCCAGCTTTCCTTTATCTGTGCGGTCGGCTTTAACGACATCGAACTCGCGCAGCGTCTTGATCTGGTCAGAACTTTTTCCGTCCAGCACCTGATCGTCTTTGATGATCTTGCTGCGGATTTCGTTATCATACATATAGATCATTGCGATCTTATCATCCTGAACATCGAGCTTGACAAATTGTTCAAGATTGAACGAGCGCACATCATTGATCTCGAAACTATTGTCCCAAAGCATTTTACCGTTGTGGTCAAAACAGATAACAACGGCATGGGTATACTGAAAGCCTGCAAACACGCGACCGCTCTGGGCCATCGGTGGTTGGAAGGTGAATGGCGCATACGTGAACGCACCTGCGTTGTTACTTTGATACCGCGGGTAGAACGCCTCACCCAGTAAAATGAACTTGTCTTTATATGGAATAAGTTCATGCACCATGAACCTGTACGACATCCGCACTTTTTTTCCCTTCACCCGCTTACGCTCGATGCGGCTCTTCACACGCTGTTCACGCTTTGCACGCATATACTTGAAAAAGTTTTTCATGTCAACAAAGTTGTAATAGCGGGTGGAGTGATCGCCATTAGGCATGATCTCGGTGATGAAGATCCCGCGCGTGAATTCTTTCTGACGATTTCCGAATACACCGGCAACGATTTGCTTATGCTGATCCGATTGCACTGATCTGCCAAAGAGCAGATTACGCGAAGGCTCAGTCTGAAGAGCAAGATTCCGAAGGAGATTACCCTGCTCATCGTATGTTTTGATCCAGATTGTTTTCTGTCTTTGTACATTTCTCGCGCTGATCAGCACATCAAAGGTGTTGTCTTCATGGGTTTTGATCTGCGTAAGCTCACCCGACTCATTGAATAATCCCGGGAGAACTTTCGACTTCATTGCAAAATAGTTGTAGTACAATACGAGAGGAACATGATTGAAGTATCCACCGATGAGCACGGCATTATCGGTGATCTGAAATTCTGTCGGAATGAAGGGGATGTAGCTTCTTATGGTATGACGCTTGTACGATCCATCGCTGTGGTTGATGATGTGCAACGCGAAATCATTCTCCCGAACTTCGCGAACCTGCGAAAGAAAGTATAAGCTTGAACCGAATGATTTTTTCGCAACAACATCGAAGTTGTGTTCAATATTGAGAAATCCTGACCATTCGGTATTGAATGCGGTGTCGAGCTTGATCAGCTGGATGTAGTCTGTTCTGTCACTGTCAATTCTTCGATTGAGATAAAGACCATTCTTGCCGGCAGAAACACTGTTGTAACTCTGCTCCCAGGAATAAATCGGAATCTCGAATCGCTCGGTCTGCAATACTTGCGCATCAACAGACAGGGCAAGTGTCAAAATAAAAGATACAACGAGAACCGATCTATTTAACGACCACTTTGTTGATGTAGAAAACATCGCGCGTCCGGTCTTCTTTATTGTGCACGTTCCTGATGGTTTCATAACCCCAGGTATAAAAATTATTTCCGTACCAATGTTTAACACCGTCTTCAAAATTTTTTTCTTGCCTTACTTCGTCAAGTGGGTTCAGCATTTGAATCTTCTCCGACAATTCACGGGCTGAGCCAGTATTAAGGTCGATGATCTTGATTTTCAGATCAGATTCTTTTTTGTAGAGAAAATAGACATTATCCTTTCCAAAATAAAAATCAGAAACTTGCTCGAGCGAGGGTTTGCGTACATCATCGAATTGAAGACTCTGATCCCATTTCGGATTTCCCTGACCGTCAAAAGCAACAAGCACACTCGCATGTGATTTAACGTCATCTGAGTTCTTCACGTTGTTACCGTAGTTGGAATTGTATGGCCTGTACATCCGCATCCCTGGATAGTAACTACCCCAGAATGGATTATAGAAATAAGGATTATAATAATAAGGCGAATATGGACTGCCGTAATAGGGATTCAAGTTGGTCGCTGGCGTATAAACCTCAGCTAACATGAGATAGCCTTTTTGATTTTCCTGGATCTGAAATGGAACAACGTATGCGCTGAAGTTTGGCTTTCGCCCCGAGCTCGCAGCGTCACGCGCATTATCCTTGATGCGTGTCGCGCGTTTTGCGTTCAGGTAGTCGGTGAAATGTTCGAGCTCTCCAAAATTAAAGTAGCGAATCTTCTGTTCCCTGAAAGGATCTACAGGCAGTGCAAAAAATCCACTCGATTGTTTTCCCTGACGGTCTCCCCAGGTGCCGATGATCATGAGGTCTTCTCGTTCGAGCGAGCTGCTGATGCTCGTTTGCAGTGAGCGATCATCTTCTATTGGCACTACATCTTCCATGAGCAACTGCCCAGTCTCATCGAAGGTCCGGAACACAAGCTTGCGCGCTGAACGGGTGCTTCGGTCGATGATCACTACATTGAATGTCTGGTTCTGATTGATGCGAACGTCCACGAGCTCATTATCGCTTTGAAAGAATCCAGGCACCACCTTGATCTGATGATCGGTCATGTCGAACAAGAGAATGGCTGGATCGTTGCTCACGTATCCACCCAATAAGACTTTATTACCGACACGATTGAAGTGCGTCAGCTTGAAGTCGAGTTCTGTTTTGATTTCAACGCGCTGAAGTTCTTTCCCTTCACGGATATCAAGATCAATAAGTTCGAGATTGCTACGATTGTGCTCGCCAGTTCGGTACAACAGGTAAAGGTGATCGTTGAAATACTCGTATCCAACGAGCGGATATCGCTGTTCGATCAGTAACTGCAGCTCGGCCTTCTCTTTCAACGCGGTGTCGAGTAAAATGAATTCCCAGATCTGCTTGCCGCCTTGATAATCGTTTGTTTCGCGAAGAAGACCTAGTCCATATTCCTTGAGCGGAAAAATGGAAAAGTATTCGTCATTCCCCCTCTGCTTTTTTTCGAATCGTTGTGGCTGCAAAATTTGTGCGCTTGCTGATGCCATAACGAGCATCAATGCGCACACCGTAAGAATATGTTGAAACGTTGCTTTGATCATTACTTCTTCCCCTCACTCATAGAAACAATGAGATCGAACTCACCATCTTTGACGGGCTGCACGGAAAGTCGCGAGGCCCTCACCAACACCATATCTGATAAACGTTTTTCCGACTTTATTTCTGATAGCGATACCGGATTTTTTAGTTTCTTGTCGGGCACTACATCCACTACAATCCAATCGGGATCTTTGGGTTCCGGGTATGGATCACTCGAAACTTTCGCGATCCCGACTACCGACTTCTCGTCACCGGTGTGGTAGAAAAACACAACATCGCCTTTTTTCATCGCCTTCATGTTGCTTCGCGCCTGGAAGTTGCGCACGCCATCCCATGTTGTTTTTTTAGCCTTAACAAGATCGTCCCATGAAAAGGTTTCGGGTTCGGTTTTCATCAACCAGTATGCCATATGATGAGCGTTTATATTTTTTTTGTTTCCTCAAATTAATGAAGAGCGATGAGAATTACGATAGGGGACGGGCAACAATTTCGTTCAATCGATGAGGGCAACCAATAAAAAAACCTCCGCGAAGGAGGTTCAGTTGTTATACCGCAAATTGTTATTTAGTAGGCTCGCACGAGTTTCCCTTCCATGTAATTCACGTAAGCACGATTGGCAACCTTAATGCCGCCTGGCGTAGGATAGTTGCCCGTAAAATACCAGTCGCCCGAGTGTTTCGTGCAAGCCTTGTGGAGGTTTTCGACTGTCTGAAAAACAACCTGCACTTCTGCCTGCATATCGGCTGGCTTCACAATTTCCCCGATCTTTTTTGAGATCTCTTCATCCGTAAACAGATCGTAGAGTTGTTTCACATAGTTGTGCTGATTTTGATTGCCGCGTGCTCTTGTGCACCGTTCGTAAACTTCGCCCAGCATATAATCCTTGCCCTGATCTTTAAGCAGGCTGATCATCGCGCGGAAAGCAACAAAATCTCCCATGCGGCTCATGTCGATGCCATAACAATCAGGATAGCGGATCTGCGGAGCCGAAGACACGACAACGATTTTCTTCGGATTGAGGCGATCGAGCATCTTCAGTATACTTTTCTCGAGCGTTGTGCCACGAACAATCGAGTCATCGATCACCACGAGCGTGTCCTTACCGCGTTTCACCATTTCGTAGGTGGTGTCGTATACATTCGCGACCATATCATCGCGATGTTCATCATCGGTGATGAAGGTGCGTAGCTTCACATCTTTCAATACCAGCTTTTCAACGCGAGGGCGGAAGGACAAGATATCTTCAAGGGAATCCACAGTTGGCTTTTTGTCGATGATGATCTCCTTCTGCTTGTTGATCAGATAATCTTCGATGCCCGCCATCATCCCGTAAAAAGCCGTCTCCGCGGTGTTCGGAATATAGGAGAAAACGGTGTTCTTCAGATCGAAGTTGATTGCGCGAAGCACCTGCGGGACCAAGAGTCTGCCGAGTTGTTTGCGCTCACGGTAAATATCGGGATCGTTGCCGCGCGAGAAATAGATCCGCTCGAATGAACACGAAGTTTTTTCGCCCGCCTTTACAACGGGATGCTGCCCGAACTCTCCACTTTTTGAAACAATAAGTGCATGGCCAGGTTGTATTTCTTCAATCTGGCTGTACTCGACATTGAATGCGGATTTGATCGCTGGTTTTTCGCTTGCAACAACCACCACTTCATCATCTGCATAAAAATAAGCCGGCCGAATGCCATGCGGATCGCGTACCACAAAAGCCGATCCCGAACCGGTAAGCCCGGCCATTGTATATCCACCATCGAAATCTTTACAAGCACGTTTCAGCACGCGATGTAAATTGAGCTCATGCTCGATGATATCGGATATTTCACGGTTGGAATACTTGTCTTTGTATTTTTCAAAAATGCTCTGTACCTCTTCATCCAGAAAGTGACCGATCTTTTCCATGACCGTGACTGTGTCTACTTTTTCTTTCGGGTGCTGACCGAGGTTAACCAGGATATCGAACAACTCATCAACATTGGTCATGTTGAAATTCCCGGCCATCACGAGGTTACGGCTTCGCCAGTTGTTTTGTCTTAAGAATGGATGAACGTTTTCGATGTTGTTAACGCCATGAGTGCCATAGCGCAGGTGGCCGAGCCAAAGCTCCCCGGTGAATGCGATATTTTCTTTCAACCAATGCTCATCGCGAAATTTATCCTTGCCTGCTTTTTGTGCTTTCTTGTATTTCTTGCTGATCTTTTTGAAGAGGTTGGCGACTGGTTGTGACTTGATGGAGCGATATCGGCTGATGTATCGGTGCCCGGGTTCTACATCGATCTTGATGTTGGCGACACCCGCACCGTCCTGCCCCCGATTGTGCTGCTTTTCCATCAGGATGTACATCTTGTTCATGGCGTAAGTCGGGCCATACTTTTCGATGTAATACGTCAGCGGTTTTCGCAGGCGAATCATTGCAATACCGCATTCGTGAAGGATCTGGTCACTCATAGTACAGTCTGGTGGTTAGTGCCCGTTCAAGTCTCACCCGGAAAAGGCTCTTCAATTAAGGAACAAAGTTAATTTTATTAATCCAACCCATCAACAGACCTGGCTGGAAGAACAACGTCAACAGCAGTAAAACCAGAAAACCGCCCAAAAGATTTTCGAAAGAAAGGATATTATGTTTTTCGGTTGGTTTCCCGTCTTTTAAGAAAGCATAGTAGGGGATTCGCAAATAATAAAATAGGGAAACGACCACATTGAGCAAACCAAACAGCAATAAAACAAGCAAAATTGGCTTGCCGAACGTTTCGTAAGATTGCCATAATGCAGAAAAAACAAGAAGTTTTGCAGTAAATCCGGCTGTTGGTGGCAGCCCAGTTAACGAAATCAATCCGACCAGAAGAAAGATATGCGGTGCAAGATGATGACGGCCTTCGCCAGAAAACTCCGCAAACGTTGCAGTCGGTTTGATTCCGAGATAAAGGAATATGAGGAAGTTCATCAAAAGATAAACTGTTGCATAGTAGAGCATGAACTGAACACCTTGGGGCAGGAATGCCACTGCAGCCATCAGTAAAAATCCTGAGTGAGCAATCGATGAATATGCCATCATCCGCATTGGATTCTGTTGTTTCAACGCTGCAAAATTTCCCACACCAATAGTGATCATAGAAATTGCTGCAGCAATGACCTGCCAATCATATGAAGACTGGCCAAAGAGATTCATCGAAACAATGAATTTTACAAGAGCTCCAAATGCAGCTAGTTTAGGAACCACGGAAAGGAATGCCACAACTGACGTTGGCGCACCTTCATATACGTCAGGAGCCCACAGATGCATGGGTGCCGATGAAACCTTAAAAAGAAAACCCATCAACACACAAAGCGCAGCCAATAATACCATTGCGGGCTGCGCTTCAATCAGCCTTGCCACGAATTCCTGCGAAGCAAAATCGATCGAACCGGTTAGGCCGTATAACAGAGACATTCCGTAAAGCATCACTGCTGACGCCACTGTGCCGAATAAAAAATACTTCAGGCTGCTTTCCGAAGATCGTTTATCGAACGAGAATGCGGTAAGCACATACGAGCTGACCGACATGATCTCAATGGCGAGAAAAACGATGAGGAAGTTTGACGACATCGTGAGCAGGTGCCCTCCGAGTACCACAGCGATAAGAAATGCAAAATATTCAGATGCGTGTTCCCGCGGATTTCTATAAGAGATCAGGCAGGTGATCAGGCCGCCAACATTCAAAAGGATTTTCAGATACGATGAGAACGGATCCTTTCTTAAGGTTCCTAAAAGGAAGAGCTGAGTGTCTCCCCACATGTCGCTGACAACTAAGCATGCGCTTGCCACAAAGATCACGACCGCAAACAACCTGAGCGTTGTTGTTCTGTCCTTAAACAAGCCGAGAACCAGCATCAGCAAGAATGCAACCGTTAGAAAAAGTTCAGCCTTCAGTGGCAGGAGACTTCCGGTTATATCGTGGAGTTGATCGTTCATTTACGGTTTTGCCGAAAACGCTCGCCCGACTTCAATAATTCTGCTTGCAAAATCGGAAGCAAAGGGCTCAGTGATGTTGAGGAGTACTTGCGGAAAGATCCCAAAGAACACAAGCAGGCACGCGAGCACCGACAACATTAAATTTTCCCGCGTGTTCGTATCCGTAATCGTGATCGTGCTTGCCGAGCCTTTCAGATAAAATGCTCCAAAGAACATCCGTTGAATAGTCCACAGGCAATAAGCTGCGCCAAATATCAGCCCTAGCGTTGCTACGATAGCGAATGATTCGTGGATCACACCGTTGCTGGAATTCGATTTAAATGCCCCCAGAAAAACGAGCACCTCCGCCAAGAAGCCTGAGAAGCCTGGTAAACCCATTGAAGCAAAAAATCCGATGACGGTGAAGGCGAAGAAAACCGGTGTCTTGGATGCAAGGCCCGAAAAATTCCCAATAGTACGGTCATTGGTTCGGTCATATAAAACACCACCAAGGATGAACAACATGGCGGAGATCATGCCGTGGCTGACCATTTGGTAAATAGCACCATTCACACCTTCCTCCGTTGCAGACGCGAGACCGAGCAGCACGAAGCCCATATGCGAAACAGAAGAATAAGCGATGAGTCGTTTCAAATCTTTGCTTGCCATCGCAGTGAGCGCTCCGTAGAGAATGGAGGTCACACCGAGAGCTGCAACAACAGCACTCATCGAAATAGCTGCATCGGGAAATATCGGATAGGCTATGCGCATCAGGCCATAGCCGCCAATTTTCAAAAGTAAAGCTGCGAGGATCACAGACACGGGAGTCGAGGCCTCAACATGCGCATCGGGCAACCACGTGTGGACCGGAACGGTCGGGAGCTTGATGCCAAAACCGATCAGCAAAAAGAGGAAAGCCCAATGACGTGCCGACCATCGGCCAATAGTCCAACCGTTGTTTGGATCGAGTACCGAATTTGAAATGAAGTTTTTCGTGTCGAGCATTGTCGGCAGGCGAAAACTATGGGTTAGCTGACCGGCAGTTTCAGGGTCATTCACTGAAAGATAGAGACCGATGAAAACGATGAGGATCAGTACAGAACCAAGTAATGTGTAAAGAAAAAACTTGATCGAGGCATACTCGCGCCTTGGGCCTCCCCAGATACCGATCAGGAAAAACATCGGCAAGAGCATGAACTCAAAGAAGAGATAGAACAGTAACAAATCGAGCGATGAGAACGCACCGATGATAGCCGCGTCAAGGATCAACAAGAGAATAAAATATCCCTTGACGTTTCTGTTTTCTGTCCACGATGAGATGACCGCAATGAACATGATCACCACGGAGAGTGCGATCAAAGGCATACTCAGGCCGTCAACGCCCAAAAAATATTCAGCTTTCAGCGCACCCCACGAGCCAAGGTTGATGCTAAACCATGGTCGTTGCTCAATCAGTTGAAATCCCGATCGTGGCTCAAATGACATAATCATTAGGATCGCGAGTAAAAGCTGCGCACAAACAACAATCAACGCGACAGTTCTGAAACGCGGGGCTTGCCTGACGGAAGTTAATAGTAAGATGAGCGCACCCAGCAGAGGCGTAACGATCAGTAAAGAGAGTAGGTAAGATGTCATCGTAACGTGACTGCTAGACGTGGTTCAAAGCCCAAATTATGAAAATAATTATTGCGAATA